>NZ_JBHWVJ010000027.1:0-89883 GCF_042736725.1 Streptomyces sp. NPDC060028
GGGCGGCGCGGGCCGTCTCGGCGGCAGCGCGATACCGGGCGGCGCGACCGGGGAGGCCACGGCCGCGCGCCGCGAGGGCGACCGGCTGCGCTTCGTCGGCGCCGCCACCCGCCGGATCGCGCGCGGCATCGACCTCGACGAGATCGTGCTCGGCCTGTGCCGGGCCACCGTGCCCACCTTCTCGGACGCCATCCTGGTCTACCTGCGCGACCCGCTCCCGGTCGGGGACGAGCGTCCCGTCGGCCCGGTCGTTTTAAGGCTGCGGCGCACCGACCGGCTCCGTCCGATCGACGACCTCACGGGCAGCGTGACCGGCACCATGGCCGGCGCCGACTCGGCCGCCGCCACCGGTGTGGCCGTCGCCTCGGGCGGCGAGCTCGACTTCAGCCAGTTGCCGCTGGTCGGTCCGCAGGGTGACCTGCCGGCCGCCGAGCTGTGCGAGATCCGCCCCGGCGGGGCGCTCGCCGAGGTGCTGCGCGGCGTACGGCCCGTCTTCGGGTCCTCCGCCGCCGCCCGGGCCGCGCTGCCGGAGCTGCTGGGGGCGGAGCACCCCGTACCTCGTGGCCAGCGGGCCATCCTGGCGCCGCTGCGCGGCCGCCGGCGCGTGATCGGCGCGGCGGTGTTCCTGCGCACCCCGGACCGGCCCGCCTTCGAGCAGAACGACCTGTTGGTCGCCGCCCAACTGGCCACCCACACCGCGCTGGGCATCGACAAGGCGGTGCTGTACGGCCGCGAGGCGTACATCGCCGACGAGCTCCAGCGGACCATGCTCCCCGACAGCCTCCCGCAGCCCACCGGCGTGCGGCTGGCCTCGCGCTACCTGCCGGCCGCCGAGACGGCCCGGGTCGGCGGAGACTGGTACGACGCGATACCGCTGCCCGGCAGCCGGGTCGCGCTCGTCGTGGGCGACGTCATGGGCCACTCCATGACCTCCGCCGCGATCATGGGCCAGCTGCGCACCACCGCGCAGACCCTGGCCCAGCTCGACCTGCCGCCCGCCGAGGTCCTGCACCACTTGGACGAGCAGGCTCAGCGCCTGGGCTCCGACCGGATGGCGACCTGCCTCTACGCGGTCTACGACCCGGTCTCGCACCGGATCACCATCGCCAACGCCGGCCACCCGCCGCCGGTGCTGCTGCACCTGGGCGGCCGCGCCGAGGTGCTGCGCGTACCGCCCGGCGCGCCCATCGGCGTCGGCGGCGTGGACTTCGAGGCCGTGGAACTGGACGCGCCCGCCGGGGCAACCCTGCTGCTGTACACCGACGGACTGGTGGAGTCCCGGCTGCGGGACGTGTGGACCGGCATCGAGCAGCTCCGCGAGCGCCTGGCCACCACCGCCCAGCTGACCGGCCTGGACCACCCGCCGCCGCTGGAGGCCCTGTGCGACGACGTGCTGGACATGCTCGGCCCGGGCGACCGGGACGACGACATCGCGCTGCTCGCCGCCCGCTTCGACGGGATCGCGCCCAGTGACGTCGCGTACTGGTTCCTGGACCCGGAGGAGACCGCGCCGGGCCGGGCCCGCCGCTTCGCCCGGCGCGCCCTGACCCGGTGGGGCCTGGAGGAGCTCCAGGACTCCCTGGAGCTGCTGGTCAGCGAGGTGGTCACCAATGCCGTGCGGTACGCCGAGCGGCCGGTGACCCTGCGCCTGCTGCGTACGGACGTACTGCGCTGCGAGGTCGGCGACGACTCCCCGCAGCTGCCCCGCCAGCGCCGGGCCCGCGACACCGACGAGGGCGGCCGCGGCCTGTTCCTGGTCAACCGGATGGCCCGCCGCTGGGGTGCCACCCGGCTGAGCAGCGGCAAGGTGGTCTGGTTCGAGCTCCAGCTGCCGGGGGCGACCGAGCGGCACTGACGTAGGCCGCCGAGCGTGAACGTACGCCGCCGCCCCGCAGCGTGAAGGCTGCGGGGCGGCGGCGTACGGGTCCACTGCGTACCTGGGTGCCTACGGCTCGGGCACCAGGATCGGCGGGGTGACCGGCGGTTCCGGCGTCTTGGTCGGACCCTTCGTCGGGGTCTTCGTCGGGTCCGGGCTCTTCGTTGTCGTGTCCGGGCTCTTCGTCGAGCTCCTGACGGGGTCCGGGCTGTGCTGCTGCGGGGTGTTCGTCGGCAGGATGGGGGTCTGACTCACCGTGTTCGACGGGGAGTTGACACGCGAAGGCGTCTGGGTCGGCCCCATGTCCGCCGCGTCCAGGTCGAAGGAACCGGTGTCCTCGCCCTTGAGCGCGGCGAGGGTGTACTCCTTCCAGATGGCGGCGGGGAAGCTGGAGCCGCCCGCGCGGCCGCCGCCCGCGGTACCGGTCAGACTGACCTGCTCGTGCGTGGCCGGGTCGGTGCCGAACATGGCGACGACGGTGACCAGTTCCGGCGTGTACCCGGTGAACCAGGCGGCGACGTTCTTCTCGGTGGTACCGGTCTTGCCGGCCGCCTCGTACGCGGAGCTCTTCACCGCCTTGCCCGAACCGTTGTCGACGACCCCGGTGAGGACCTTGGTGACGGTGTCGGCGGTCTCGCGGCTGATGGCCTGGTCGCCGACGGAGTGGACCGGCTTGTACTCCCGGTCCTTGTGCACGGCGGACTTGATGACGGTCGGGGTGACCTTCTTGCCGTGGCTGTCGAGGGTGGCGTAGACCCCCGCCATCTCCAGGGTGTTGGCGCTCATGGTGCCCAGCGCCATGGCCGGCTGGTCCTCGGGCCAGCCGGGCCGGTCCTTCATGCCCAGGGCGAGACCGGTCGTCTTCACGTTCTGCGGCTTGGTGTCCACGATCATCTGGGCGTAGACCGAGTTCACCGAGGAGTTGGTGGCGGACTGGACCGTCATCATCGGGTCGCCGTAGTTCTGGTCGTCCTGGTTCTGGGGTGCGAAGGGCACCTTGCTGCCGACCACTTTGCGCTTGCTGGTGCCGTCGTACAGCGTGTTCGGGGTGATCGGCTTGCCGTCCTGGGTGGTGGCCTTGTTCTCCAGGGCGGAGGCGAGCACGATCGGCTTGAAGGTCGAGCCCGGCTGGTAGTCGGTGCGCAGGGCGTTGCTGGACCACTGGTCGGACAGGCCGGTGCCGCCGTACATCGCCACGACCGCGCCGGTCTTCGGGTCCACGGAGGTGGCGCCCGCCTGGACGCCGCCGTCGACGGCGCGGCCCTTGCGGTCGAGCTTGGACTCCAGCTCGTCCTGGACCGCCTTCTCCAGCGCGGCCTGCTTCTTCGGGTCGATGTTGAGGGTGATCTCCCAGCCACCGGCCTTGAGCTGGGCGTCGTTCATGCCGGTCTGCCGCTTGAGCTCCTCGTCGGCGGCCTGGACCAGGTAGCCCTTCTGGCCCTCCATGCCGGGAGCCGCCTTGGGCTTGATCGGCTCCTGGAAGTGCATCTCCTTGCGCTTGGCCGCGTCCAGCTCGCCCATCTCGACCATGTTGTCGAGCACGGCGTTGAAGCGGACCATGACCAGCTTCTTGCCGTTCGGGCCGGCGGTCGCCCAGTCGTACTGGCTGGGGGCCTGCAGGACGGCCGCGAGGTAGGCGCCCTGTTCCAGGGTGAGCTTCTCGGCGTCCACGCCGTAGTACGCCTGGGCCGCGGCCTGGATGCCGTAGGCACCGCGCCCGTAGAAGTTGGTGTTCAGGTAGCCCGCGAGGATCTCGGGCTTCCGCATGCGCTGGTCGACCTTGAGGGAGATCACCAGTTCCTTGAGCTTGCGCGTGGGCGTCTGGTCCTGGGTCAGGTAGAAGTTCTTGACGTACTGCTGGGTGATCGTCGAACCACCCGCCTTGCCCCGGCCGCTGGCGGTGTTCCACAGGCCCCGGGCGATGCCCTTGAGGTCGATTCCGCTGTCCTTGCGGAAGGACTTGTTCTCGATCGCGATGAAGGCCGTCTGCACGTCCATCGGGATCTTGTCGATCGGTACGATCTGCCGGTTGAGCGTGCCCTGACCGGTGTCGCGGGTCATGATCGTGCCGTCGGCGTACTTGTAGACGTTGCTCTGCTTGAGCGCGTCGGCGTTGGGGTCGGGTTCGTCCACGTAGAAGTAGAGGGCCACCAGTGCGCCCATGCCGAGCAGGATCATCCCGAGGAACGTGCCGAGGATCTTCTTCCAGGTGAAGAAGCGGCGTATGCCGGTCGGCTTGCCCGCGCTGCCCTTGCCCTTGGCGCGCTCGCGCGGCGCCCGCCGCGCACCGCGCTGCTGCTGCGCCCTTCGCGCTTCTGCTCGGCCCATCGCTCCCGCTCCGCTCGATTACCCCCCCGACGTCAGCTCAGAAAGCTAACACCGCAGGCTGTGACAAAGGTTGACTAACCCTGCCCAATAACGGGCAATTCGGACGTGAGAATCAGCACCCACATCAATGGAACCGACGCACGCAAAGCCGAAAGGGTTGCGGCGGCCCAAAAAAGTGATATCACTTTGCTAGACGGTCCGACCGGCCGTCACGAAGCGAAACGGGGCAGACGATGACAAGCACGGCAACGGTGACGGTGTCCGAGGCGGGGGCCGACGCACAGACCGGCGCGGGCGTACGGGAGTTCGCGGCGCGCAGCGTGGGCGGCGGACTGGCGCTGCTCCTCGGACTGGCGGGCCTGACGGCCGGTGCCGGCCTGATCGCCTTCGGCGCCGCGGCCACGGCCGCCGCCGTCAAGACCTCCCTGATATTCGGGGGCGTCCTGCTGATCCTCGCCGCCATCACGGCGATGAGCGGACTGAACACGGTGGCCCCCGGCGAGGCCCGCGTGGTCCAGCTCTTCGGCCGCTACCGGGGGACGCTGCGCACCGACGGGCTGCGCTGGGTCAACCCCCTGACCTCGCGGGAGAAGATCTCCACCCGGGTCCGCAACCACGAGACCCCCGTCATGAAGGTCAACGACGCCTACGGCAACCCGATCGAGCTGGCCGCGGTCGTGGTGTGGCGGGTCAAGGACACCGCGCGAGCGGTCTTCGAGGTGGACGACTTCACCGAGTTCGTCGAGACCCAGACCGAGGCGGCGGTCCGCCACATCGCGATCGAGTACCCCTACGACGCCCACGACGAGGGCGGCCTGTCGCTGCGCGGGAACGCCGAGGAGATCACCGAGAAGCTGGCCGTCGAGCTGCACGCCCGCGTCGAGGCGGCCGGTGTGCAGATCATCGAGTCCCGCTTCACGCATCTCGCGTACGCTCCGGAGATCGCTTCCGCGATGCTCCAGCGCCAGCAGGCCGGTGCGGTCGTGGCGGCCCGCAAGCAGATCGTCGAGGGCGCGGTGGGCATGGTCGAACTGGCCCTGACCCGTCTGGCCGAGCAGGAAATCGTGGACCTGGACCCGGAGCGGAAGGCAGCAATGGTCTCCAACCTGATGGTGGTGCTGTGCGGCGATCGCGCGGCCCAGCCGGTCGTGAACACGGGCACCCTCTACCAGTGAGTCCGGCCCAGGACGATGCCGCCTCGGCCCCCGGGGCGAAGCGGCAGGCACGCAAGCAGGTGCTCCTGCGGCTCGACCCGCAGGTGCACGACGCGCTCGCGCGCTGGGCGGGCGAGGAGCTGCGCAGCGCCAACGCGCAGATCGAGTTCCTGCTCCGGAGGGCCCTGGCCGAGGCCGGCCGGCTCCCCGGCGGGGCCGGCCCGATCCCGCCCCGCGGCCGCCCCCGCGCCTCGCCGGATTCCTGACTGCCTCAGGACCCGCGGTTCAGCAGGACGAAGCCGTCCCGCTGGGCCGCCGTGCGGTATCCCTTGGCACGGGCCTCGGCCAGCGCGATCTGCTCGGCGATGGACGACAGCGGCCACCGGTACTGCGGTGCCACCCAGGTGTCGACCATGATCCACGCAGGATCGGGACGGCTGTCCGCCCACCCGTACAGGCTGACGCTGGTGCGGTCCGCGAGGTGCGGCACCAGGCCGTCCGACGCCTGCACGGTGGCGCCGTCGGGGATCTCGGCCATCATGCCCTCGGCCACCGCGAGCCTGGGATCCGTCCGCCAGTTCGCCGGCTGGACCAGCTGCCACAAGGGGTAGTGCGGGAGCAGCAGAAGGGTGACCGCCGCGCAGCCCGCCAGGTAGCGGTACAGGCTGCGCCCGCTCGCACCCCGCCGGTGCAGAGCGTCGACGAACGCCATGAAGACCACCGGCATGACCAGCATCGAGTAGTGGTAGCCCGTGCCCCAGTGCGGCGCGTAGCTGGATCCGAAGCGCCACAGCAGCGTCGGCAGCGCGATGAGCGCGAGCGGCGAGCGCAGCGCCAGGAACAGCGTCGGGGCCAGCACGAGCAGCAGCGTCGTGACCTTCTCCTGTGGGGTGATGAGCCCGAGTGTCACCTGGTGGAGGAGCTCCAGGGCGCCGCCCCCCGGCCCGCCCTGCCCCACGCCTCCGGGGTTGTGGGAGGCGAAATAGCCGTGGAGCCCGCCCGGATGGAAGGCGGGCACCAACACCAGTACGGACAGCGCGGCGGCGGCCAGGCCGGCCGCGGCGGTGGCGAACCCCAGCCGGCGCGCTTCGCGTCCGCCGCGCCACGCGATGACCAGGCCGACCACGGCCACCGTGAGGCCGAGGTCCTCCTTGACCAGCACGAGGGGGAGCGCCCAGCACGCGGCCGCGCGCATCCGGCCACTGCCGAGGGCCGCCAGGGAGCAGGTGAGGAGGGGGACGGCGAAGGCCCATTCGTGGAAGTCGAAGCCGACCGCGCTCGCGATGCCCCACGAAAGGCCGTAGCAGGCGCTGATCACGACAGCGGCCGGGGAGCCCAGCGTCCGGCGGGCCCAGAAGGCGAGCGGCGGCACGCTCGCGGCGACGAGCGCGGCCTGCACGACGAGCAGCACCTTCACCGAGGGCCACAGCCAGTACAGGGGCGCCACCAGCGCCAGGACCGGTGAGAAGTGGTCCCCCAGGACCGGGAAGCCGGGCCCCTTGATCTCGGAGACGGGCAGGTGCCCGTCGGCGTACGAGCTCACGACCTGCACGAAGATCCCCAGGTCGAAGCTGTGGGAGAGCAGGCGGTCGTGGATCCCGACGGACAAGAGCGCGTAGGCGAGGAACAGCGCCCCCGCCAGGGCCCAGATCCACCAGGCCTTCGCTGGATGCCCGCGCCCGCCGGACTCCGGGTCCTTCCGCCCGGCCGGGCCGGACTGCTGCGGGGGGAGGGTGGCGGCGACGTCGGAGGGGGGTGCTTGCATGGCGCGCCTTTCGGAAAGCTGGGCCGACTCCCTCAACCTGCCAGCCGCCCCGGGCCCCCGCGCCGAGCTGCCGCCCACAGGGCCCGAGTCCCTACGAATGGCCCCAACTCCCCCTCTACACCGGGTGTATACACTGTATGTATAGTCGCTGCCATGTCCATCGGTCACACGCTCCTCGCGCTCCTTGAGGCCGGCCCGCGGCACGGTTACGACCTCAAGCGCACCTTCGACGAGAAATTCGGCCACGATCGCCCACTCGCCTACGGACAGGTCTACTCGACCATGTCCCGCCTCCTGAAGAACGGCCTCGTCGAGGTCGACGGGACGGAGAGCGGCGCCGGTCCCGAGCGCAAGCGTTACGCCATCACCGACGCCGGCGTCACCGACGTCGCGGCCTGGCTCGCCTCCCCCGAAAAGCCCGAGCCGTACCTCCACTCGACGCTCTACACCAAGGTCGTCCTCGCGCTGCTCACCGGCCGCAGCGCCCAGGAGCTGCTGGACGCCCAGCGCTCCGAGCACCTGCGCCTCATGCGCACCCTGACCTCGCGCAAGCGCAAGGGCGACCTCGCGGACCAGCTCATCTGCGACCACGCCCTGTTCCATCTGGAGGCCGACCTGCGCTGGCTGGAACTCACCGCCGCCCGTCTCGAACAGCTCGCCCGGGAGATAAGCCGATGAGGATCCCACCCGGCACCCTGCTCGCCGCACAGGACCTGTCCAAGGCGTACGGGATGACCCAGGCGCTCGACCGCGTCGACTTCTCCATCCACCCCGGCGAGATCGTCGCCGTCATGGGCCCCTCCGGCTCCGGCAAGTCGACCCTGCTGCACTGCCTCGCCGGGATCGTGCCGCCCGACTCCGGATCCGTCACGTACGCGGGCCGCGAGCTGGTGGGCATGAGCGATGCCCGGCGCAGCGCCCTGCGCCGCAGCGAGTTCGGCTTCGTCTTCCAGTTCGGCCAGCTCGTACCGGAACTGACCTGCCTGGAGAACGTCTCCCTCCCGCTCCGGCTGAACGGCATGAAGCGCAAGCAGGCCGAGGCGGCCGCCCTGGAGTGGATGACCCAACTGGAGGTGGAGCACGTCGGCGGCCGGCGCCCCGGCGAGGTCTCCGGCGGCCAGGGCCAGCGCGTGGCCATCGCCCGCGCGCTCGTGACCCGGCCCCGGATCGTCTTCGCGGACGAGCCCACCGGCGCCCTGGACTCCCTCAACGGCGAGCTGGTGATGCGGCTGCTGACCGAGACGGCCCGCGCCGCGAGCGCCGCCGTCGTGCTCGTCACGCACGAGACGCGCGTGGCGGCGTACTCCGACCGCGAGATCCTCGTACGCGACGGCAAGGCCCGCGACGTGGAACACGCGACATGGAACTGACGCAGATCGTCCGGACCTGGTGCCGCGACCTCGCCATGGGCTTCCGCTTCGCCTTCGCGGGCGGCCGCGAGAGCTGGATCCGCACCCTGTTCACCGGTGTCGGCGTCGGCCTGGGCGTCGCCCTGCTGCTCGTCACCACCGCCCTGCCGAGCGCGCTGACCGCCCGCACCGACCGCGACGACGCGCGCAGCGCGCCAGGCCTGCGCGGCCCCCTCGACCGCCCGGGCCCCGACACCCTGCTGATGTCCAGGGCGTACCAGGAGTACCGCGGCAAGCTCCTCGACGGCTACCTCATCAAGGCCGAGGGCGCCGACGCACCCGTGCCGCCCGGACTGACGAAGATCCCCGGCGCGGGCCAACTGGCGCTCTCCCCCGCTCTGGAGAAGCTGCTGAAGTCCGACGAGGGCGCGCTGCTGCGCGAGCGCTTCCGGGGCGAGGTCACCGAACTGATCGGCGACGCGGGCCTGACCGGGCCGGGCGAGCTCTACTTCTACGCGGGCAACCCCCAACTCCAAAAGCCGCCCGGCGACGACGAAAACGGCGTCCGCCGGTCCAACGCCTTCGGGACCGATGCCGAGCCCGACGAGCTCGACCCCGTGCTGTCGCTGTTGGTCGTCCTCACCTTCGTCGCCCTACTCATGCCGGTCTGCGTGTTCATCGCGGCCGCCGTCCGCTTCGGCGGCGACCGCCGCGACCGCCGGCTCGCCGCCCTGCGCCTGGTCGGCGCCGACGGCCGGACGGTCCGCCGGATCGCGGCGGGCGAGGCGCTGGCCGGGGCCCTGATCGGGCTGGGCCTGGGTACGGTCTTCTTCCTGGCCTCCCGTCAACTGGTCGGCAGCGTCGCCCTGTCCAGGCGCAGCGTCTTTCCCGCCGACCTCAACCCGACCTGGTGGCTGGCCGCCCTCGTCGCGGTCGCCGTACTGGTCGCCGCCGTGGCCGTCACCCTGCTCACCCTGCGCGGTGTGCTCATCGAACCGCTGGGCGTGGTCCGCACGGCCAAGCCGGTGGGGCGCCGGTTCTGGTGGCGGCTGCTGCCGCCGGTGGCCGGACTCGCCCTGCTCGCGCCGATCGGCCGGGTCGACGATCGCGCCGAGTTCAACCAGGTCCAGGTCAGCGCGGGCGTCGTCCTGCTGCTCGTCGGCGTCACGGCCCTGCTGCCCTGGCTGCTGGAGCGTACGGCCGGTCTGATGTCGGGTGGTCCGGTGTCCTGGCGGCTCGCGGTACGCCGGCTGCAGGTCGGCAGTGGCACCGCCGCCCGGCTGGTCAACGGGATCACGGTCGCGGTGGCGGGCGCCATCGCCCTGCAGATGCTCTTCGCGGCCACCGAGACCTCCCTCACGGAGGAGGTCACCCCATACCCTCAGCGGGCCTCGCTGGCGGTGTACCACCACGCGTCGAGCGGCACCGGCGAGTTCGAGGAGCTGGGCAGGCAGCTGGCGCAGGCCCGCGGGGTCACCAGGGCCGTCGCCCTGACCGACTTCGACGCGGCCGCCAAGGTGCCCGCCTCGCCCGAGGACACCATCCACCTCACCGTCGGCACCTGCGAGGCCCTGCGGGAGGTCGCGCACCTGGAGTCCTGCGCGGACGGCGACGCCTTCGTGCTGGCCGGCTCCCCGAGCGCCGGCAAGGGGATGCCCGAACCCACGGCCCGGCCCGGCGAGAGGCTCCTCGTCGGCGGGGTCCACGGCTTCGACTTCCAGTCGGCCCCTGTGGAATGGACCGTTCCGGCGCAGGCCCGCACCGTGCCCAGCCGCGTGGACCCGGTCGGCCACCTGCGCACCGGCCTGCTGGCCACTCCCTCCGCCGCGGCGCAGGTGATCACCAAGGACGCGTACCAGAACGTGTTCGTGCAACTGAGCCCGGACGTGCCGGACGCCATCGAGTACGCGCGGGGCGCGGCCTACCGGGCGGATCCGTCGTCCCTCGTGGCCACGCTCTCCGTGACCCGGCAGGACGCCCAGTACGGTGCGATCCGCAGCGGCCTGTTCTTCGGCGCGACCCTGGTGCTCGTCCTGATCGGCGTGAGCCTGCTGGTCGGCCAGCTGGAGCAGCTGCGCGAGCGCCGCCGGCTGCTGTCGGCCCTGGTCGCCTTCGGCACCCCGCGCACCACCCTGGCCCTGTCGGTCCTGTGGCAGACGGCCCTGCCGATCGCGGTGGCCATGGTGCTGGCGGGCGCGGTGGGCCTGACCCTCGGGTCGGTGCTGCTGCGCATGACCGGGGTGCCCGTCACCGTCGACTGGGGTTCGGTACTGGCCCTGGCGGGCGCCGGCGCGGGCGTGGTCGTCCTGGTGACCCTGCTCAGCCTGCCGCCGCTGGTGCGGCTGATGCGCCCGGACGGGCTGCGTACGGAGTGACCCGCGCCCGGTGTGGCCCGGTGTGCCCCCCGCCCCCGCCCCCGCCCGTCAGTCGGTGGGCCACACCGGCAGGGGGCGCACCGCCTCGCGCAGGGCGCCCGCCACGGCCCGGAACTCCTCCTGCCGGGCCGTCCCCGTACGCATGGCCAGCGCGATCCGCCGCGAGGGCGCGGGCTCGGCGAAGTACCCGGTGGACAGGTATTCGTTGCGGGCGGTCTCCAGCCGCAGCGCGGTCCGCGGCAACAGCGTCACCCCCAGCCCCCCGGCGACCAGTTGTACGAGGGTGGACAGCCCTGCGGCGGTCGTGGTGACGTCCGCGCCGGTCGTACGCCCGGCGTCGCGGCAGATGTCGAGGGCCTGGTCGCGCAGGCAGTGGCCCTCGTCGAGCAACAGCAGCTGCAGGCCGCGCAGTTCCTCGCGCGGAATGTCCTTGCACCCGGCGAGGGGGTGGTCCCGGGGTGCGAGGAGTACGAAGTCCTCGTCGAAGAGCGGCAGTTCGGTGACCCCGGGGACCCCGAGCGGCACCGCGAGCAGCAGCAGGTCGAGCCGCCCCGCGGCCAGCCCCTCCAGCAGCGAGGACGTCTGCTCCTCGTGCACCTGGAGGTCCATGCGCGGGTAGCGCCGGTGGAAGAGCCCGAGCACGGTCGGCAGCAGGTACGGGGCCACGGTCGGGATCACCCCGAGCCGCAGGACCCCGGTGAAGGGGGCCCGTACCGCCTCGGCCTCCTCCAGCAGCCCGCCCATCGCGTCGAGCACCACCCGGGCGCGGGCCGCGATCCGCTCGCCCGCCGGGGAGAGCAGCACCTTGCGGGTGGTGCGCTCCAGCAGCTGCACGCCGAGGGCCTCCTCCAGCGCGGAGACGGCGCCGGACAGCGCCGGCTGGCTCATCCCGATCGCGGCGGCCGCGTCCCGGAAGTGCAGGTGCTCGGCGACGGCGGCGAAGGCGCGCAGTTGCGCGAGCGTCGCCTGCTTCGTTCCCCTGTTACCGACAGCCACTGATAGGTACCTCCGATCACCTGACACAAGAGTATCTATTTCTGTAATCAATGCAGCTGTGTCAGCATGTGAGATCAGTCCAACCCCTCGGAAACCCCTCAAAAAGGTCAGTTTCCATTCCGCAAGGAGAGCACGTGCTCACTGTCGGCGACAAGTTCCCCACCTATGATCTGACCGCCTGCGTCTCGCTCGAAGCCGGCAGCGAGTTCGCCCAGATCGACCACAAGTCCTATGAGGGCAAGTGGCGCGTGGTGTTCTTCTGGCCGAAGGACTTCACCTTCGTCTGCCCGACCGAGATCGCCGCCTTCGGCAAGCTGGACGAGGAGTTCCAGGACCGCGACACGCAGATCCTCGGCGTCTCCGGCGACTCCGAGTTCGTCCACCACGCCTGGCGCAAGGACCACGCCGACCTGCGTGACCTGCCCTTCCCGATGCTGGCCGACTCCAAGCACGAGCTCATGCAGGCCTGTGGCGTGCAGGGCGAGGACGGCTTCGCCCAGCGCGCCGTCTTCATCGTCGACCAGAACAACGAGATCCAGTTCACGATGGTGACCGCCGGATCCGTGGGCCGTAACCCCAAGGAGGTCCTGCGGGTCCTCGACGCCCTGCAGACCGACGAGCTGTGCCCCTGCAACTGGACCAAGGGCGAGGGCACCCTCGACGCCGGCGCGCTGCTGGCCGGTGAGTGACCGGATGTCCCTCGACACCCTGAAGTCGGCCATACCGGACTTCGCCAAGGACCTGAAGCTGAACCTCGGTTCGGTCATCGGCAACCAGGACACCCTCTCGCAGCAGCAGCTGTGGGGCACGGTCCTGTCCTGCGCGATCGCCGCCCGCTCCCCGCGCGTCCTGCGTGAGCTGGAGCCGGAGGCGAAGGCGAACCTCTCCCCCGAGGCGTACACCGCCGCCAAGTCCGCTGCCGCGATCATGGCGATGAACAACGTCTTCTACCGCACCCGCCACCTCCTGTCCGACCCGGAGTACGGCACCCTGCGGGCGGGTCTGCGGATGAACGTCATCGGCAACCCGGGCGTGGAGAAGGTCGACTTCGAGCTGTGGTCGCTCGCCGTCTCCGCGATCAACGGCTGCGGCCAGTGCCTGGACTCGCACGAGCAGGTCCTGCGCAAGGCCGGCGTGGACCGCGAGACGGTCCAGGAGGCCTTCAAGATCGCCTCGGTGATCCAGGCCGTCGCCGTCACCCTCGACGCGGAAGCGGCCCTGGCCGCCGAGTAGTCACCCGTACGACGTAAAGGGCCCCGCGGCCGTTCCCGGCTGCGGGGCCCTTTGCGTTCACTTCTTCTTGAGCGCGTCCATCAGCGCCCGCGCGTCCTCGATCATTGCCGCCGACACCCCGTCCTGGTCGGCCTCGCTCTTCCCGCGGTCCCCGCTCTCCCCGCCGCCCCCGTGCCATTGGACGGTGAGCGTGAGGACCGTGCCGCCGTCGAGCACCTGGAGCTTGGACGCCGACATGTATCCGTGGAGCAGCGCACGCTCGCCGAGCCCGGAGACCTGCTGCACCTCGTTCACCTCCGGGCCGATCCACGGATCGACCTCGAGTCCGGTCCCGAACTCCGCCCCGGGATCGGTCTTCTTGTGCAGCTCGACCTCCATCCGGCCGAAGTAGGCGAGCCCGTTCCCGTCCCACTTGGTACTCGCGTCGCAGGTCGCCCAGTCCAGGGCGCGGCTCTCGGCGTGCCGGGACGTCCTCTCGTCGAGGGTCCCGACCACTGTGCCGAGCGCCTTCAGCAGTGTCGACCCGCACAGGTCCTGGGAGTGCCGGTACGCGATCGGCGGCCCGGCATCGGCGAAACGATCCTGCACAACCCACGCGCCCGCCCACACCGCGGACGCCAGCACCGCCCCGCCCAGGGCCCCTAACCAGGGCCGGACAGGCCCCCGTACGGCCGCCTCACCGGCCTCACCGGCCCCACCCGCCGGGCCGGGCCGGGCCGCCCCGGCCGGGCCGCCCTCGGGCCAGTCCTCCGCCAGCTCAGGCTCGCCGATCATGGCCGGCCTCCCTCACGGCGGAGCCGACGGCGGTCGCGCCGTGCGGCGCGGGTCCCACCTCTGCGGCCCCGTGGTGCGCCCGCTCGCGCGAGTACGCCCTCAGGTAGACCACCACCGTGTTGGTGACGGCGACCAGCGGGACGGCCACCACCGCTCCGCCGATGCCCGCGATCATGCCGCCGGCCGCGACCGAGAGCACCACCGCGAGCGGGTGGACCCGTACGGCCCGGCCCAGGATGAAGGGCTGGAGCACGTGCCCCTCGATCTGCTGCACGGCCAGGACCACGAGCAGCACCATCAGCGCGGTGAACGGCCCCTGGGTCACCAGGGCCACGACCACCGCGAGGGCGCCGGAGACCACGGCGCCGACGAGCGGGATGAAGGCGAACAGGAAGATGAAGACGGCGAGCGGCACCGCCATCGTCACGTCCAGGAAGTACAGGCCGAGTCCGATGAAGATCGCGTCGATGAGCGCGACGAGGACCGTGCCGCGCACGTACGCCGTCAGGGTGCGCCAGGCGCGCGGTCCGGCGCCGGCGACTCCGGGCCGGGCCGCCGCCGGGACCAGGCCGAGCACCCAGGTCCAGATGCGCTTGCCGTCGTAGAGCAGGAAGAGCGTGGAGAACATCGCGAGCAGGATGCCCGTCAGCACTTCGACGAGGACCGTCACGCCTTGCAGGCCGGCGGAGGTGATCTGCTCGGTGTTGGTGCCGATGGTCTCGCTGAGGTTCTTCGCGATGTCGTTGATCTGCTTCTCGGTCACGTGGAACGGACTGTCCAGTGCCCAGAGTTTGAGCTCGTTGATGCCGTCGCGGACGCGGTCGGAGAGGTCGTCGAGGTTCTCCATGACCTGCCAGACCACGAACCAGCCGACCAGCCCGATGACCACGAACCCGAGGATCGCGGTGACCGCGGTGGCGAGCCCGCGCGGCAGGCCGAGCCTGCGCAGCCGGACCACGAAGGGCTGGAGCAGGGCGGTGACGAGCATGGCGGCCGCGAAGGCGAGGACGACCAGGCGGACTTCGCTGATCATCTTCATCAGCACCCAGAGCATCCCGGCGAGCAGCAGCAGCCGCCAGCTGGCCTCGGCCGCGACCCGCAGGCCCCACGGGACCACGCTCACCGGATCGGGCCGCCCGGGGACGAAGGCGTGCTCGGCGGGCGGCGCCGCCTGTGCGGCCGGGGCCGCCGCGGGGGCGGCCGGTACGGGCCCGGGCGGTACGGCCCCGGGCGGACGCGGCGGGTCCAGGTCCCCGGAGGCCCCGGCCTCGACCTCCGCACGCCGTTCGTCGAGGCGGGCCTCCATACGGCTCAGCCTGCTCCCGAGCCGGCCGAGCCAGCCTGACCTCTTCGCCATCACGATCCCTTTCCCCCCGCCCGTGGACACACCTCCAAAGACCGTACACGCGAGGAGCCCCGCACCGTAGGACGGTGCGGGGCTCCTGGAGGTTGAGCGGTGGCGGCGACCGGTCAGTACCAGCCGTTGGCCTGGTGGAAGCTCCAGGCTCCGCACGGGCTGCCGTAGCGCCCGTTCATGTAGTTCAGACCCCACTCGATCTGGGTGGCGGGGTTGGTGCGCCAGTCGGCGCCGGCCGAGGCCATCTTCGAACCGGGCAGCGCCTGGACGAGACCGTAGGCGCCCGAGGACGAGTTCACGGCCTTGTAGTTCCAGGTGGATTCCTGGTTGATGATGTTGGAGAAGCACTGGAACTGCCCCGCCGGGACCATCTGCTGGGCGATGGCCTTGACCTGGGCGACCGTGTACGAGCCCTGGACCTCGAAGTCGGAGCCGTCGCGGGAGGCGGAGCGGCTCGCGGCCTGCTCCTTCTCGTCACGCTCCTTCTTCGCCTTGTCGTCGGCCGCCTTCTGGGCCTCGGCCTTCTTCGACTTGGCGTCCTGGGCGGCCTGGATACGGGCCGCCTCCTCGGCCGAGCGCTTGGCGTCGACGTCGGCGGCGTGGGCGATGGCGTCGGCCTGCTGCGTCAGGGACGCGTTCTGGACCTGGGCCTGGTCGCCGACCGGGATGTCAGTGAGGAGAGTCGTCCCGGACGCGGTCGTCTCGAGATCGTTCGAGGCGGGGTCGCCAGTGGCAACGCCCACGACTGCGCCAACGGTGGTGACCGCCGTGGCCGAAGCCACTGCGAATCCCCGGACCGAGATCCGGCTCACACGGTGTCCTTCCAGCAGCGTCCGCAGTGACCGCGCGGCGCAAGAGTGCCCCTTGACACTGGCCTCCATGGTTCTGCGGTCACTGGAGGCTCGGGCCCGTGGGCAACTCCCTTGCGGGAGTGCCGCGTGATGCTCCGGGCGGCATACGGCGAACGACTGTGGAGTTGTGGTGCTGCGGTACCTACGTAGGTACAGGTGTGCCGTATGCGGGGCCTGACGGAAAACAGACTCTGCCGGACCGCGACGCCGCGGGGCAATTCTCTGTTGCGTGTGAAAGGTCACACCTGCCGCGGCGCCGTTGTTTTCACCAAAACCCTGTGCAGCGCGACGCCGCCCGGCTAGGCTCCTGGGCCTTTGCCGGGCGGCGTCAACTCGCCTTCCCGTTATGGGTGTTTTGGGCCCTACAGGGTCTCCAGCATCTCGGTGACCAGCGCGGCGATCGGGGAGCGCTCGGAACGCGTCAGCGTGACGTGCGCGAAGAGCGGATGCCCCTTCAGCTTCTCGACCACGGCCACGACTCCGTCGTACCGGCCGACCCGCAGGTTGTCCCGCTGGGCCACATCGTGGGTCAGGACGACCCGCGAGTTGGCCCCGATCCGGGACAGAACGGTCAACAGCACATTGCGCTCCAACGACTGCGCCTCGTCCACGATCACGAAGGCGTCGTGCAGCGAACGGCCCCGGATGTGCGTGAGCGGCAGGACCTCCAGCATCCCGCGGTTCAGCACCTCCTCGATGACCTCGCGCCCGGCGACCGCCGAGAGGGTGTCGAAGACCGCCTGCGCCCAGGGGCTCATCTTCTCCGACTGGTCCCCGGGCAGGTAGCCGAGCTCCTGTCCGCCCACCGCGTACAGCGGCCGGAAGACCATCACCTTCTGATGCTGCCTCCGCTCCAGCACCGCCTCCAGGCCCGCGCAGAGGGCCAGCGCCGACTTGCCGGTACCGGCCCGGCCGCCCATCGAGAGGATCCCGATCTCGGGGTCGAGCAGCAGGTCGAGCGCGATGCGCTGCTCGGCGCTGCGCCCGTGCAGCCCGAAGGCCTCGCGGTCGCCCCGTACGAGCTTCACGTTGCCGTCGGCGGTGACCCGGCCCAGCGCCTTGCCGCGCTCGGACTGCAGGACCAGCCCCGTGTGCACGGGCAGGTCCGCGACCTCCGGAACGTACAGGCGCTCCTCCGAGAAGAGCAGGTCCACCTGCTCCCCGGAGAGGGCGAGCTCGCTCATGCCGGTCCAGCCGGCATCGGTGATCGCCAGCTCGGCGCGGTACTCCTCGGCGATCAGCCCCACGGAGGAGGCCTTGATGCGCAGTGGGAGATCCTTCGAGACGACCGTGACGTCGAAGCCCTCGGCCTGGAGATTGCGGGCGACCGCGAGGATCCGCGAGTCGTTGTCCCCCAATCGGAAGCCGGCGGGCAGAACGCCCGGGTCGGAGTGGTTGAGCTCGACACGCAGGGTGCCGCCCAGATCGCCCAACGGGATGGGGGCGTCGAGGCGTCCGTACCGGACCCGGAAGTCGTCGAGCAGGCGCAGGGCCTGCCGTGCGAAGTAGCCGAGTTCGGGGTGGTGCCTCTTTGCCTCCAGCTCGGTGATCACCACGATCGGGAGCACGACCTCGTGCTCGTCGAAGCGGGAGATCGCATTGGGGTCTGCCAGCAGGACGCTGGTGTCGAGGACGTAGGTCCGCCTGTCGGGCAGGCGGCGCTTTGTGCTGGTCACCACGGAAGGACGTACCCCCTCGGAAGAGGTCGGGCCATGAAGACCGGACCGGTCATCGGCACCCATGCCAGGGCCGATTTCCGGCCCTCCACTCCGTCCGTGCGAACCGCACGTGCGTCCTGGTGCAAAGGGCCTCCCGGGCGGACGACCCCATGCCGTCCGCTGAGACTCGACACCCGTGGATCGGGCGTCGACCTGCAAGGGATATTCCCCGATTGGGTCCAGCCATGCCATGGCATATGACGGACGCTCGGTGAATCCCTGGTGAAGGCCTCGCGAGGAGGGCGCGCCGGGGTACGAGAGGAGCGAGAGGGTGTGATAAGCGCCGAAAGGGCGTCAGACCGGGACGTCAGCTCCCGTAGCGCCGGTGGCGGGCCGCGTAGTCGCGCAGGGCGCGCAGGAAGTCGACCTTGCGGAAGGCCGGCCAGAAGACCTCGCAGAAGTAGTACTCGGAGTGCGCGCTCTGCCACAGCATGAATCCGGACAGGCGCTGCTCGCCGCTGGTGCGGATCACGAGGTCCGGGTCGGGCTGGCCGCGCGTGTAGAGGTGCTCCGCGATGTGGTCGATGTCGAGGATCTCGGCGAGCTCCTCGAAGGAGGTGCCCTTCTCCGCGTGCTCCAGGAGCAGCGAGCGGACCGCGTCGGCGATCTCCTGGCGGCCGCCGTAGCCGACGGCGACGTTGACGAGTATCCCGTTGACGCCGTGGGTGGCCTCCTCGGCCTCCTTCAGGACGTTCTGGGTCCCGGCAGGGAGGATGTCGAGGTTGCCGACGTGGTGCACGCGCCAGCGACCGTCCGCGGCGAGGCCCCGCACGGTGTTCTCGATGATGTTGAGCAGGGGACGGAGCTCGACCTCGGGCCGGTCGAGGTTGTCCGTGGAGAGCATCCACAGGGTGACGACCTCGACGTCCGTCTCGGTGCACCAGCCCAGCATCTCGGAGATCTTGTCGGCCCCGGCCTGGTGGCCCTGCTCCGTCGTACCTCCGGACGCTTTGGCCCAGCGCCTGTTCCCGTCCAGGATGACGCCGATGTGCTTGGGCGCCGCGTCATGGTCGAGGCGGCCTTCCACCCGGCGTGCGTAGAGCTTGTACACCAGGTCGCGCAGCTTCACGATCTTCCAGCCCCTCCGAGCAATGCCCCCGTGCGAATTGCGGTCCCTCCCCCGAGTCCGCCACATTACTGCGCGGCGGGATCCGGTACCCAACTCGGTCTGTCACAAGTCCGTGATAGGGAGGACATCGTGACTGATACCAATCCCTATCGGGCAGAGCCCTCGCGCTACGACTCCATGGAGTACCGCCGCACCGGCCGCAGCGGCCTCAAGCTCCCCGCCATCTCCCTCGGCCTCTGGCACAACTTCGGTGACGACAAGTCCCTGGAGTCCCAGCGGGAGATCCTGCGCCGGGCCTTCGACCTCGGCGTCACCCACTTCGACCTCGCCAACAACTACGGACCGCCCGCCGGCTCGGCCGAGCTCAACTTCGGCAAGATCTTCGCGCAGGACTTCGCGTCCCACCGCGAGGAGCTGGTGCTGTCCACCAAGGCCGGCTACCTGATGCACCCCGGGCCGTACGGCGAGTGGGGCAGCCGCAAGTACCTGCTCGGCTCGCTCGACGCCTCGCTGAAGCGGATGGGCGTGGACTACGTCGACATCTTCTACTCGCACCGCTTCGACCCGGACACCCCGCTGGAGGAGACCATGGGCGCGCTCGCGTCCGCGGTCCGACAGGGCAAGGCGCTGTACGTGGGCGTCTCCTCCTACACCGCCGAGCAGACGGCCGAGGCGGCCGGGATCCTGCGCGAGATGGGGGTGCGGCCGCTGATCCACCAGCCCTCGTACTCCATGATCAACCGCTGGACGGAGGAGGACGGCCTGCTGGACACCCTGGAGGAGGCCGGCATGGGCTGCATCTCCTTCGTGCCGCTCGCGCAGGGGCTGCTGACGGGCAAGTACCTCAAGGGGATCCCGGAGGGCTCCCGGGCCACCCAGGGCAAGTCCCTGAACCCGGACCTGCTCTCGGACGAGGTGGTCCGCCGCCTGAACGGGCTGAACGACATCGCGGCGCGGCGCGGGCAGAGCCTGGCGCAGCTGGCGCTGAACTGGGTGCTCCGCGACGAGCGGATGACCTCGGCACTGATCGGCGCGTCGAGCGTGAAGCAGCTCGAGGAAAACGTGGCCGCACTGGCGGGTGCTCCGCTGTCGGAGCAGGAACTGAAGGAGATCGACTCCTTCGCCGTGTCCACCCCCGGCGCCAACATCTGGGCCCAGCGCGGCTGACCTGCGCTTTTCGCGAGTCGGTCGGCCAAGAGGCCAGGAGACAAAAAACGGGCCGGTCCGTGGGGGGGATACGGACCGGCCCGAGGGGGGGGTTCCACCATAACCCTTCGTAAAGCGTGATGCGTGCATTGGCGCGCGATGATTACGCTCCGAAGTCACCCCGCCGCACTGAGGTGAGTGTTTCGGCGGCCGCAAAGGGCCCGGCCGCGGCCCGCTTCCGGCCTCCCCGGGCCCCGCAGCACTGGGGAAAGCCGGTGCGGGGGCCACGGCGGCAGCCCGCGGGCACCCCGGGCGATCCATACCCCCCGCCCGTACCACCCAAGAGCGACCCCGGACGGGAGCGCCGGCTTGACGTCCCTGCCGGGCAACGTGCGGCCGCCCGGGGAGTGTCGTCAAAGCAGCGCCGGCCGCCCGAAGGGCCCCGCCGGCCGGACGGGACTTTGACGACACGATCTACGCTGGCCCGCATGGCGAACTGGCAGGACGGCGACGGCACGCTCCGGGTCGGGGCGGTGGAGGTCCGGCTCGAGATCGCCGCCTCGTACCGGGCCCGGACCCGCGGGCTGCTCGGGCGGGACGGGATCGAGGGGGCGCTGCTGCTGACCCCGGCGGGCAGCGTGCACACCTTCCGGATGCGCTTCCCCATCGACGTGGCCTACCTGGACCGGAACCTGCGCGTCCGCGCCGTGGTCACCATGCCCCCCGGCCGCCTCGGCCTCCCGCGCCCGCGCTCCCGGCACGTCCTGGAGTCCGAGGCCGGCGCGATGGCCGCCTGGGGCCTGCGCGTGGGGAGCCGCCTGGAGATCCGGCCCGAGCGGCGAGACACCCTCTAGGTCACGGAGGGCCGCGGGCGGTAGGTTGGGGCGGTTGAGCTGGGGTGGCAGGGGAGCGGCATGACGGAGAACGCGCGGATCAAGGCGCTGGAGCAGATCATGCCGGCGACGCACGGCGCCGACGAGGACATCGACTGGCGCGCGGCGGAGGCCGCCTGGGGCACCCGTTTCCCCGCCGACTTCGTCGCGTTCATGGGCCGCTTCGGCGCGGGTTCCATCAACGGCGAGGCCAGCATCCTGCTTCCGCTGCCCAAGCCCGGGCTCCAGTGGGACCCCGCCGCGATGGCGGAGGAGACGGGCAACGCCCGCCAGGCCTGGGGCGTGGACGGCGGCCGGGCCGCCTTCGACGTGGACCCGGAGTCGATCATCGCCTGGGGGGTGACCGGCGGCTCCGACATCCTGTGCTGGCTCACCACCGACCCGGACCCGGACCGCTGGCCGGTGCTGGTCGTCGGGCGGCACACCGCCGACTCCTTCGCGGTGTACCCGTACGGCATGGCGGAATTCCTCTACCGCCTGTGCTCGGACGAGTTCGACATGAGCCCCGTCAGCATCACCTTCTGGGACGGCGGGCACCTCAGCTTCGTGCACTGGCGCAAGGCCCAGCGGCGCTGGCAGGAGGGCCGCAACCCGGAGACCGGCGAGCCGGACCCGTACGCGGGCGACTTCGCCGACTGAGGACCGCGCCGCCGCCGGCCCGGACCCACCCGATCCCACTCCGATTGCCTCGCAGCCCGTTTCCATGACCGGAAACGGGCTTTTCGGCATGTCTACGCGCGTCAGAATTCTGGATCACATATCGGAAAACACCAGCCGGAAAAGCCGCACTTGGAGCATTGACCACAAGTGCCGACCCAATGGAATCAACCGCCCACCTTCAGGAGAGAATTCCGGCCAACGGGCCAAGGAAGGACACCGCAGCCCGGAGTGACTCATAAGTAATAACGGGACTCAAAAGAAAATCAGGGGAATACACCCGTGCGACGAAGAATCTTCGGCTCGGCCGCCACCGCGGTCACGCTGGGCCTGCTGACACCTCTGGCCGGATGCGGCAGTTCCACGGACGGCGGCGCAGGTGACGGCGGGACGCTCCGCCTCGTCGCCGCCGAATACGGCGACAGCGCGGCCACCAGTTCCAAGTCCTACTGGGACAAGGTGACCACCGATTTCACCGCCGCCCACCCCGGTATCAAGGTAGAAGTGCAGCTCCTCCCCTGGACCGACATCGACCGCGAGGTCTCCCGCATGGTCAAGTCCGGCAAAGCGCCGGACATGGCGCTCATGGGCGCCTACTCGGACTTCGCGGCGCAGGGCAAGCTGTATTCCGCGGACGAACTCCTCTCGGTCACCGCGGAGGCGAACTTCCTCCAGCCGCTCGCCGAAGCCGGATCCGTCGGCAACACCCTCTACGGCCTGCCCTTCGTGGCGAGCAGCCGCCTCCTCTTCTACAACGAGGGCCTGTTCTCCAAGGCCGGCGTCAGCGCCCCCAGGACCTGGTCGGAGCTCAAGAGCGCCGCCAAGGCCCTCAAGGACAAGGGCGTGAAGTTCCCCTACGCCATGCCCCTGGGCCCGGAGGAGGCGCACGCCGAGGCGATGATCTGGGAGCTCAGCAACGGCGGCGGCTACGCCGACAGCAGCGGCAACTACAGCCTGGCCTCCGACCAGAACATCCAGACCTTCCGCTGGATCAAGGACAACCTGGTCACCCCCGGCCTGGTCGGCCCCACCCCGCCGGCCCAGCTCAACCGCGCCGACGCCTTCGCCGCCTTCACGCGCGGCGAGGTCGGCATGCTCAACGGCTACCCCTCGCTGGCCCACGAGGCGCGCGCCAAGGGCATCAGCGTCGGCACGGTCGCCATGCCGGTCTCGGACAGCCTCGGCTCCGGCGAGGTCACGCCGACCGTGGGCGTGGCCGACTGGATGATGGCGTTCAAGCAGCACGGCCACCGCACGGAGATCGGCACGTTCCTGGACTTCGTCTACCAGGACAAGAACCTGTCGGAGTTCGCGGACCGCTACCACCTGCTGCCGTCGACCGTCTCCGCCTCCCGCACCCCGTCCGGCGGCGGGATCGACAACAACGACCAGCAGTTCCTGACCGCCCTGCGCGGCGCGCAGCTCTACCCGGTGAACGACCCGGACTGGGTGACCGTCAGCGACACCATCAAGCGCAACATCGGCCGGGCCGTGGAGCCGTCCGGTGACCCCAAGGCCGTCCTGGAGGACATCGCCTCCAAGGCGAACGACGCGGGCAAGAAGCACTGAACGGCCCTGCGAACCCGGGACTTTCGACCCCTGCCGCACGCCACCCCTTGCGGCATCATGGCTGCTACGGCTCTTGATCCAAGGCCGCGGCCCAGTCGCCCGCCGAGCACCCACAAGGTGCGCGGGGCGGCCGGCGCACCCACCCTCGCAGCCCGTCCCGCCCCCGTACCCGCCCCGGTGACCGCGGCCCCTAGGACTGCTTGCCGGTGTCCTGGGAGAACGCCGTGCGGTACTCCTCGCAGCTGGAGTTCCAGGGCAGGGAGCCGGTGAGGGTCCCGTAGCCCGTGCGGGTGACCTCCCATTCCACCGTGTACACACCGGTGTCACATGCGATGCGCTTGCCGCCCGGAACCTTCACTCGCCCCGTCGCCGGCCGGTCGGCCAGTTCCCGGCGCACCTCCGCCGCCTTCGCCCGGCCGTGGCCGCGCAGCACGGCGTGCACCACGATCGGGTGCCTGCCGTCCTTGGTCGTCAGCGCCTTCTTCACCACCGTCGAGTCCGACACCGACCAGGCGAACTCGAACACCGGCTGCCAGGCCAGGGTCTTGGGGTCGGGGATCTCGCGCTTGTAGTCCTCGGCGCCCTTGGGCCCCGGACCGGTGACCGTCTCGTACTGGATGGACGGCTGGAGGCGGAACTGCGCCTCCACCTTGTGCATCTCGTCCTTGGTCCACATCGACTTCATCTTCTTCTCGTCACCGCCCGGGTCCTGGAGGTACGCCGTGCCCTCCGCGGCGGTGGCGGCGCTCTGGACGACGGCTGGGGCGAGGGCCGCCGCTGCGGTGGCGAGGGCGAGAGCGGCGATGCGGGTGCGCTTCATGCGGGGTCCAACGGGACGCTGCGGCGGGCCGGAACGACGCCGGGCGCGCTTTCACCCGTACGGGAAACACGTGGACCACCCGGAATCCGGAATACGGGCCCGGGCCCGCTCGTTGGTGCGCACCGGGACGACAACAAGATCGCCAGGGGGACGGCATGGGGGACGGCGTGAGCGTGAACGGCACCGTGGAGCCGGGCTGGGAGCCCGTACGCGCGGAGTTCGAGGTCTTCGTGGCGGCCGAAGAGGTCTCGCCCGAGGCCCAACTGGCGGTGCACCACCACGGCAAGCGCGTGGTGGACCTGTACGCGGGCGAGAGCACCGGGGCCGACACCCTCAGCGGGGTCTTCTCCCTCACCAAGGGCGCCGCCCACCTCGTGGTGGCGCTGCTCACGCAGGACGGCGTACTGGATCTGGACCGGCCGGTGTCGGCGTCCTGGCCCGAGTTCACCGGCGACGGCAAGGAGCGGCTGACCGTACGGCAGCTGGTCGCCCACCAGTCCGGGCTCATCAACGCCGACGAGGGCTTCGACTACGACGAGATCGCGGACGACGCGGTGGTCGCGGCGCGGCTCGCGCGGCAGAAGCCGTACTGGGAGCCCGGGACCGCGTGCGGCTACCACGCCTTCGTGATCGGCGCGCTGACCGGCGAGGTGGTCCGGCGGGTGACCGGGCGTTCGCTCCAGGAGGTGTACGAGGAGCGGATCCGTGCCCCGTACGGGCTGGACCTGTACCTCGGCATGCCGCAGGACTACGCCGTCCAAGGCCGCTGGGAACCGGTGCTGGAGATGCTGCCGACTCCCGCGCAGCTCGCCGCGCAGGCGGACGCGGCCGCCCCGCCGGAGCTGCTGCCGGTGGCCTTCAACCTGCACCGGGAGCCGCCGATGGACCTGGTGGCGTACGCCAACCACCCGCGGGTACGGGCCCTCGGCCCGGCCTCGGCGGGCGGCATCGGCTCGGCGCGGGGCGTGGCCGCGCTGTACGCGGCGGCGATCAGCGGGCTGGGCGACCGGGCGCCGCTGCTGGAGCCGCAGACGGCGGCCGAGTTCGCGCGGCTCCAGTCGGCGGGCGAGGACCGGGTGACGGGCGAGCCGGACCACTTCGGGCTGGGCTTCGAGCGGCAACCGGCCGTGGGCCCGCGGGCCTTCGGGCACTCCGGGGCGGCGGGCGGGCAGGGCTTCGCCGACCCGGCGACGGGGGTCGCGTACGGGTACACGCGCCGCCGCTTCGGCTTCCCCGGCGGGCTGGCTCCGGAGAACGCGGGCCTGACGGCGGCGGTGCTGGAGGTGGCGCGGGGCCTGTAGGCCCTGCCCCTGGCCCGGCCCGGGCTCCGGCCCCGGATCAGGCCTGGCCGGTCTCGAAGCGGCTGATGCGGCCGTCCGCGGCGACGTCGAACCGCCAGGCGGTGCGCATCTCGCCCCAGGTGTCGTTGCGGTAGTCCACGACCAGGGCGCGGCCGCCGTCGGACTCGGAGGCCACCGCCATGTGGCCGCCGCAGGAGAAGATCTCCTTCTCGGCCCACTGGGCGAGGTCCCGGTCGGAGCCGTCGTCGGACATCGTGGCGTCCGGGGTGAGGAGCGCCCGGAAGGCGCCCTGGTCGCCCGCGTTGACGGCGGCGACGAAGGCGCGGACCGCGGGGTCGGACAGCTGGCTCGGCTCGATCACGGGGCCTCCTGGGCAGGCGTGCTCGTACGGTGCTGCGTGCGCGACCAGGGAACACCCCCGGCCGGGCCGGGGCGCCGACCCTCACCCGTTCGGCACCGGACGGCGTGTCAGGACGAGGGGCCGGTGCGGACCGGGAAACCGGTCGGCCGGCCCTCCGCCTTGAGCCAGGACAGCACCTGGTCGAGGGCGTCTACGGTCTGGGAGCGGTTGCCTCCGCCGTCGTGGAAGAGGACGGTCTGACCGTTCCTGATCTCGTTCTTGACGGTGTTGACGATGGCCGCGGCGCCCGGCTTGCTGAAGTCCTTGCTGTCGACGTTCCAGCCCAGCGGGCGCATGCCGTTCGCCGCGGCGATGCGGCGGCTGTCAGGGGTGAACGCGCCGCCGGGGGCTCGGTAGTACTCCACCTTGGCCCCGTCGCCCGCGGCCTGCTCGATCAGCTTCTTCGCGTCGAGGATCTGCTTCTCCTGGTACTCCAGGGGCTTCTTGTCCATCCTCACGTCGTGGTCCATGGTGTGGTCGCACAGCCGGTGACCGGCCGCGACGACCTCCTTGACCAGGTCCGGGTGGTCCCTGGCCTGCGGGCCGATCATGCAGAAGGTCGCCTTCACGTCGTACTTCTTCAGCACCTCGAGGACCTTCGGGGTCCACTTGGGGTCGGGCCCGTCGTCGATGGTGATGTTGACGGCGTCCTTGCCGCTCTCCGAGTCGTGGGTCAGCCCGTCGGGCACCTGTTGCGATGACCCGGGAGAGCCGGGATTCGCCGGGTCGTCCGACGGCCGGGAGGCGTTCTCGTGGCCTGGGTGGTGGGCCGGCTCGACGACGGTCGCCACTCCCCACACGGTGGCGGCCACGGCCACGGCCGCTGCCGCGATGGCTATTCGGGCCTTGGCGCCCTGCGTGTAGCTGCGCACCGCGCCGAGCCTGTCCGTACGGGTCATCAGATGTCCACTCCCATCCGCCTTGTGAGCGTCTCCCTGGTCAGGACGCTTCGCGGCGCGGAGGAGTTCCAGCCAATTACCCCATAAATTCCATGTAATAGGACCTTGGTCCTTTATTGTCCCGAATTCCAGTCCGTGGAACGGCTGCTGCCGACGCCGAGTCGGACGCCTGCGCATCCCCCTCCACGCACGACAGACCGGCCCGGTCCCCGCGGATGTGTCCATCCGTCGGGGCCGGGCCGGTCTGTCGCGTGCGCGTGCCGGGCGGTGCGGCGAGGGCTCAGTGGGCGATCGCCTGCGGAGCCTGGGCCGCCTGCGCCTCGCCCGGGGCGCTGTCGCCCTGGGCCGGGCCGGCGCCCCGCAGCGGGACCTCCTTGACGAACCAGGCCGCCAGGAAGCCCAGTACGGCGATGCCCGCGCCGAGCAGGAACGCCGAGTGCGTACCCGCGGCGACCGCGTGCTGGTAGGCGTCGCGCACCGCCTCCGGCAGCTTCGCCAGGCTCGCCGCGTCCAACTGGGCTGAGCCGGCGGCCTGCGCGGCCTGCGGCCCGAGGCGGTCGGACATGGTGTCCGTGACCTGGCTGGTGAAGAGGGAGCCCATCAGCGCGACACCGAAGGAGCCGCCGAGCGTACGGAACAGGGTGGCCGAGGAAGACGCGACACCCATGTCCTTCATCTCGACGCTGTTCTGTGCGACCAGCATGGTGATCTGCATCAGGAAGCCGAGGCCGGCGCCGAGGACGGCCATGTACACGCCGGACATCAGGCGACTGGTGCCGGTGTCCATCGTCGCGAGCAGGAAGAGCCCGACGACCATGAGCGCGCCACCGATTATCGGGAAGATCTTGTACTTGCCGCTGTTGGTGGTGATGCGGCCCGCGATCAGCGAGACGACCATCATCGAGAGCAGCATCGGCAGGAGCAGCAGGCCGGAGTTGGTGGCGGAGGCGCCCTGCACCGACTGCTGGAAGAGCGGCAGGTAGAGCACGCCGCCGAACATCGCGAAACCGACCAGGAAGCCGATCACGGACATGAGGGTGAAGTTGCGGCTGCGGAAGATGTGCAGCGGCATGACCGGCTCGGCGGCCTTGGTCTCGGCGTAGATGAACGCGGCGATGGACACGATGCCGACGACGATCAGGCCGATGATCTCGACCGAACCCCAGGCGTACTCGGTCCCGCCCCAAGTGGTGACCAGCACGGTGGAGGTGATCGCGACGGTCAGGAGCGCCGCTCCGAGGTAGTCGATCTGCCCCTGGGCCTTCTTCTTGGGCAGGTGCAGCACCGCGGTCACCATGGCGAGGGCCACGGCACCGAGCGGGAGGTTGATGTAGAAGGACCAGCGCCAGCCCATGTGGTCGGTGATCGTGCCGCCGACCAGCGGTCCGCCGATCATGGCGAGGGCCATCACGCCGGCCATCATTCCCTGGTACTTGCCGCGCTCGCGGGGCGGGATCAGGTCACCGATGATCGCCATCACGCCGACCATCAGGCCACCGGCGCCGAGGCCCTGGATGGCGCGGAAGCCGATGAGCTGGCCCATGTCCTGGGCCATGCCGCTGAGCGCGGAGCCGATCAGGAAGATCACGATCGAGGTGAGGAAGGAGCCCTTCCGCCCGTACATGTCGCCGATCTTGCCCCAGATGGGGGTCGAGGCCGCGGTGGCCAGCGTGTAGGCGGTGACCACCCAGGACAGGTGCTCCAGGCCGCCGAGCTCGCCGACGATCGTGGGCATCGCGGTACCGATGATCATATTGTCGAGCATCGCCAGCAACATCGCGATCATGAGCGCCATCAAGACGACCCGCACGCTGCGCGGCTTCACCTCCTCCGAGGTCTCCGCCGTCTTCGTCATCTCGACCATGTTCCACTCCCCTGCACCGCACACACCCGCACCCGGCACTTACTTGCCGCCCGGCTAGTTCACTACACTGGGGAAGGTAGACCCGTAACTAGCCGGGCGTCAAGTAAGTATTTCCTTGGGAGAACCATGTCCAGCAGCAGTCCGCAGCAGCGCCGTGGCAACACGCGTCAGCGCATCCAGGACGTCGCGCTGGAGCTCTTCGCCGAGCAGGGTTACGAGAAGACGTCGCTGCGCGAGATCGCGGCGCGGCTGGAGGTCACGAAGGCGGCGCTGTACTACCACTTCAAGACCAAGGAAGACATCATCATCAGCATCTTCGACGACGTCACGCGGCCGATCGACGAGCTGATCAAGTGGGCGGAGCAGCAGCCGCGCACGCTGGAGATGAAGCGCGAGGTCCTGCGGCGCTACAGCGAGGCGATGGCGGGCGGGGCGTCGCTGTACCGCTTCATGCAGGAGAACCAGGCGACGATGCGGGAGCTGAGCATCGGGGAGACGGTCAAGAAGCGGCTCTTCGCCCTGGTGGAGCTGCTCCGCACGGAGGACGGGCCGCTGACGAACCAAGTGCGGTGCGTGAGCGCGCTGTTCACCCTGCACGCGGGGATGATGTTCCTCCAGCACGTGGAGGGCGACCCGGAGGAGACCCGGCAGGCGGCCCTGGAGGTCGCGACGGACCTCATCACGCAGGCGCACCAGGAGGCGTAGCCCTCGGGGGGCGGCCGCCAAGCCGGCGCAGGTCACGGCACCGAAGGGGTTCATCCGTACCGCCGGCGCCGCGACCTCGACCAGCCGGATCACCCGATGCGGCGGTCCTGCCCGGTGATCGGGATGTCGTTGATGCTGGCCTCGCGGCGGCGCATCAGGCCGGCCCCGTCGAACTCCCACTGCTCGTTGCCGTGGCTGCGCCACCACTGACCGGCGGTGTCGTGCCACTCGTACTCGAAGCGGACGGAGATGCGGTTGCCGGTGTACGCCCACAGCTCCTTGCGCAGCCGGTAGTCGAGCTCGCGCTCCCACTTGTCGGCGAGGAAGGCCCGGATCTCGGCGCGGCCGGTGAGGAAGCGGTCGCGATTGCGCCAGACCGAGTCCTCGGTATAGGCGAGGGCGACGCGTTCGGGATCGCGGCTGTTCCAGGCGTCCTCGGCGGCCTGCACCTTGGCGCGGGCGCTCTCTTCGGTGAAGGGCGGCAGGGGCGGGCGTACGGCGGCAGCGGTCATGGTGGTCACCTCTCGTGACACGGCGGCGAGAACGTGCGTTCTCACCGTAGAGAACGCACGTTCTCACCGCAAGCGAAACTGGACTACGCTGCTCTCATGGACGACGAAGAGGCCCGGATCCGCCTGCTGGACGCGGCGGAGGCGCTGTTCTACGCCGACGGCATCCAGGCCGTCGGCATGGACCGCATCCGCGCCGAGTCGGGAGTACCGCTCAAGCGGCTCTACCGGGTCTTCCCCGCGAAGGAATCCCTGGTCATCGCATACCTGGAGCGCCGCGACCACCTCTGGATGACCAGCCTGCGCGACTGCGTGACCGGGGCCCCCGACCCCGTCGCGGCCGTCTTCGACTGGCTGGCCCAGTGGTTCTCGGAGCCGGACTTCCGGGGCTGCGCCTTCCTGAACGCGTACGGGGAACTGGGCGCGGGCCCCGCCGGGATCCTGGACCTCGTACGCCGCCACAAGGCGCAGCTGCGGGCCCTGCTGGCCGAACTGGCCGGCCCCGGGCGGGACGAACTGGCCGACCAGCTGCTGATCCTGGTCGAGGGCGCCACGGTGGTCGCCGCCCTCGACCCCGGCCCCACCCCGGCCCGACGCGCGGGCGAGGCCGCCGCCGCCCTGATCCGCGGCCGGACGCACTGACGCACTAGGGGACGCTGCGGGGGAAGGTGATCTCGACCCGGCGGTTCTTCTTGCGGCCTTCCTCGGTGCCGTTGTCGGCGATCGGGTAGTCCTCGCTGTAGCCGCGCACGTCGAAGACCACACCCGGATTGGTGACGGTCTTGGCCAGCTCGGCCTGCACGGCGTCGGCGCGCTGCTTGGAGAGCTCCTGGCCGTGCTCGTAACTCCCCTGGTCGTCGGTGAACCCGAAGACCCGGACGCGGGTCGCCTTCTGCTGGTTGATCTCGTTGCCGATGGCCTGTATCCGGGCGGCCGCCTGCGCGTTGAAGACGGAACTGTTCTCGGGGAAGAGCACCTCGGACTGCAGCGCCATCATGACGGTCTGATTGGTCTCCTGCCGCCGCTGCTCCCCGCCGAGGTCCTCGACGACCTCGGCGATGTCGAGCACCTTGACCGGCGCGAGGGTCCCGCCCTGGGGGATCTTCAGCCCGGGCGAATTGGAGTCGATGGCCACGGGCGCGGCCGCCGAAGGCTCCGTCCCGGGCGGTACCGAAGGCTGAACTCCGTCGGCGTACGCACCGGTCGCACCGATGAGGTGCCCCCCGGCGATGACAAGCCCGACGACGGCCGTGGCGGCGGCTACTCGATGGCGTCCGGTCAGATCGGTCATGGCGTCACCCTGAAATCTTGACGGTGGCCGTGGTGAAGGTGGGAAGGCTGAACTCGACCTCGCTGGTGGCGGTCGGCGGCGCCGGGAACTGGGCGAAGAAGGGGACCACCTGGCCCGGGTCGACGCTGGAGATCCCCGTCGTGCAGAGGCAGCGGGACTCGGTGTCCCGAAGTACGTAGTAGCGCTTCTTGCCCACCTTGTCGACCAGGGTTGCCCCCGCCACCGATTCCCCGGTGCCGTTCAGCTCAACCCCGCGCCAGGCGGCGGTGTTCTGGTACGACTGGCTGCCCGTGTTCTTGATCTGTCCGCTGATGGTGACGAAGCCACCCGCTTCCCGCCGTACCGAGTTGACCGCCAGGGTCACACCGGCCTCACCTGTGAGGGTGGCGATGATCTCGGTCGGTTGCGGGCTCTGGCCCTTGCTCGGAACAGGCGCCTGCGATCCCGCCCCTTGGGACTGCGGCGCCGAGGACTTCTGCGGGTCCTTCGACTTGTCGTCACCACCGCCGTCGTCACCGCATCCGGCCAACGTGAGGGCCAAGACCGCCGCAACCGCAACGGCCGCTCCCCCGCGGGCTTTCACCGTTTGCCGCATGCTCATCTGCACTGCTTCCTTGTCGTTCGTTCGGCTGTCGGTCGGTCGGTAAGGCGGTCAGGCGGTCAGGCGGTCAGGCGGTCAGGCGGTCAGGCGGTCAGGCGCACCTCGAAGAGTTTCCGCCCCAACGTGCGCCAAGGATCAGGCTTCGAAGGATCGAATGTGATTCCTTCGCCGCCCTTGCACACGATCTTGACGCGCCCGGGCTTCGGCTCCCCGCCATCGGTAGACGGGGACTGGCCGCCCGTGTCGCCGGAGGGCGGAGCAAGATGGCAGCGGGGCTCGATCACCGCGGTGGCGTCGGCTGTTCCGTGCATGGCGTCCGTTCCCGGAATCACCGAGTCCCCCACCGTGCCGTTCGTCTCCACCGTGACCGTGAAGCTCAGGGCCGCGCGACTGCAGGTCGCCTTGGCCTCGTTCTTCCCCGCGAACGCCTTCGCCTGCCCGCAGGCCCCGGTCACGTCGAAGAGCTTCCCGTTGACGACGTCCTCCCAGTCCTTGGGCTGGAGATCGGCAAGAGTCACCCCGGGAACCAGGTGGTCCCTGGCGCTGCGCGCCGCCGCCAGGGCCGCGGCGTCGGCGGCCCCCTGCGCGTCGCTGCGCGTGACCGCCGCCTGGCCGACGACGAAGAAGGCGAGCGCGGCGAAGAGCAGACCCGCCACCACCACCACGTAGACGGGAAAGGCCTGCCCCCGGTCACACCCGCGCTTCACCCACGCGGCCACTAGCCGGCCTTGATGTTCTTCACCGCTTCCTTGATGCGCTTGGTGATCTCCGAGCCGACACCCGAACCGACGATCGCTCCGATGATCACGACGACCACCAGGATGATCCCCAGGTACTCGAACGCGGTCTGCCCCCGGTCCTGGTGCGCGTAGCGCTTGCGGATCCTTGCGACCGCCGTGTCCGTCCAATCGGTCAGACGGATCTTTGCGTCGACCGTTGCTTTCAGCAGCGCATGCTGTGACATGGGGGTTCCCTCCCGGTCCGGTACCGCCGTCGATTTGCGGACGGTACGGCGAGTCACGGGTCGTTACCAAGGGTCCCGGGGCCCAAATACGGACCCACTGCGCATGGTGTCTACCCATGTCCAGCCACCCCCGGATGGGCTGTTCCGAGCCAGCGGGCTATTGCCTCGCTGCGGGTCGTGCTGTGGAGTTTGGCGAAGATGCGGTTGATGTGGTTCTTGACCGTCTTCTCGCTGATGAAGCAGGTGGCGGCGATCTGCTGGTTGCTCATCCCGGACGCGATCAGGTCCATGATCTCCACCTCCCTGGAACTCAGCCCGAAGGCAAGCGAGTTGTGCAGGCGCTCAGAAGACTGTGCCACAGTCCGTTGCGGATGCGAAGAGGCCCTGAGTTCCGCGAGCACCGCGCTCGCCGCCGTCGGGCTGAAGTGGGCGCGGCCCGCGCAGACGTCGCGGACCGCCGTGACCAGGTGGTCCGGCGTGAACTCGCCGTGGACCAGGTAGCCGCCCGCGCCCAACAGGAGCGCCTCGCGGACGATCTCCGATTCCCGGCTGTACGTCAGCATCAGCACCGGGGCGAGGCGGACCAGGTGCGGGAGCGCCGAGATGCCGTCGACGCCCGGCATGCGGACGTCGAGCAGGATCACGTCCGGGGCGTGCAGCCGGGTGAGGCGCAGGGCCTCGCGGCCGTCCGCCGCCTGGGCGACGACCTCCAGGTCGCCGACCGTGGCCAGCAGGGCCGCCAGGCCCGCCCGTACGACCGGGTTGTCATCGGCGATCAGGACGCTGAGCGGGGTCACCACCGGCCCCCTTCCCGGGTCAGGGCGGCCAGCGGGAGGGCCACGCGGACCCGGGTGCCCGGCCCGGACGGGCGGGCGCCGATGTGGAGGCCGGCGCCGATCGCCGCCGCGCGTTCCGCCATGCCCAGCAGACCGAAGTGCCCCTGGCCCGGCAACGAGGGCAGGTCGACCCCGCCGCCCGGCAGGCCGCGGCCGTCGTCCTCGATCGTCAGGGTCAGGTGCGTGGCGCAGACGGCCGCCTCGATGTCGATGCGCGAGGCCCCCGCGTGCCGGCGGGCGTTCTCCAGGGCCTCCGCGGCCATCGACAGCAAGTGGCGTGCCACCGCGCCCGGCACCACCGGCAGGACGCCCACGGACCGCAGCTCCGCTCCCTGCGCGAGTCCGCGCAGTTCGCCCAGCAGCGAGACCCCCGGCGCGTCCAGGTCCTGCCGCAGGTCCGTCAGGAGCTCGCGGGACTCCGCCGCCGCGCGGCGGGCCGCGTGCGCCACCGATTCGGCCTGGCGGCGGACGGCCGCCGGGTCCGTGGTGCGGGCGAGGGCGTCCGCGGCCAGCGCCAGGCCGTGCAGGGTCTTCGACACCGAGTCGTGCATCTCGCGTGCGAGGCGGTCCCGTTCGGCCCGGACCGCCTCGGCCACCGCCAGGCGGGCCCGGGTCTCGGTCAGGGCCTGCCCCGCCGCCCCGAAGCGCAAGAGCAGGTCCCGCAGGCACACCCCCGCCGCGCCGGCCAGTACGCAGAGGGCGGCCGGCACCGGCCCGCCCCCCACCGCGGCCACCACGACCGCCTGGACGGCCGCGTACAGCGCCGAGCCGCGCCAGCCGTAGACCAGCCCGGCCAGCAGCGGGGTGCAGACCGACACGAGGACGAGCGGCGACGAGGGGGTGGCGGTGACCAGGAGCAGGGCGCTGAAGGCCATGTCCGCCGCCAGCAGCCAGTGGTGGCGCAGCAGCAGCGGCCCGAAGCGCTCCCAGTCGCGGAAGAGGACGTACGAGAGCATGAAGGTGAGCAGGATCGCGCCGGCCACGAGGTACGTCGGCCCCCCGCGCGCGGTGCGCCCCAGGGCCAGCGGTGTCCCCAGGCCGATCATCACCAGCCGGAACGCGAAGACCCGGCGGCACAGGGCCTGGAGCGCGTTCACCTGGAGCGCGAGGGAGGGGGACGAGGACGGGGACGAGACGGACGACGGGGACGAGGCGGACGAGGCGGACGAGGGCGAAGGCGGAGCCGCCGCAGCCGCGCGCCCGCCGGCCCGGCGCGCCGACGAGAGGTCGATGGTCGCCATGGCTCACCCGCCCCCGAGCATCGCGCCGAAGTCCACGTTCGCCCCGTAGACGAAACCGCAGACGAGCAGGATCAGGGTCCCCGGCAGCATGAACGTGGTGACGGCGAAGGTGGCCTTGGGCACGGCCCGGGCGGCGCGCCGCCGGGCGTTCTGCGCGTCCGTGCGCCGCATGTCCTCGGCGATGGCGATGAGGGTGTCCACGATCGGGGAGCCCAGCTCCTCGCCCTGCTGCAGGGCGGTGACGAACTGCGCGACCTGCTCGGAGTCGTTGCGCCGCCGCAGGTCGTCGAAGGCCTGGCGGCGGCTGACTCCCATGTCCATCTGCTGCAGGGTGATGCGGATCTCGTCGGCCCACGGGCCCTCGTACTTGCCCGCCACCCGGTCCAGCGCCTGCCGGAAGCCGAGCCCGGCGCTCACCACGACGGCCAGCACGTCCAGGAAGTCCGGCAGCGTCCGCTCGATGTGGTCGCGGCGCACGCGGATCGCCGACCACAGGCCGACCTCGATCCAGAAGAACCCGAAGGCGACCATCAGCAGGGCCGGCACCAGCTGGTCGTTGAGCAGCATCGAGACCGCGCCGAACGCGCCGAGGAACCCGTACACCGCGCGCCGCGCCGCGTACCGGTCGATGGTGAGACCGGCCGGGTTGCCGGCCATGTCGATCTGGCGGCGCTTGCGGGCCACCCGGCTGCGGCCCATCAGGCGCAGCACCAGCGGGGCGTACCGGATGCCGAGCCGGTCCACGGCCGAGCCGACCGCCGTCGTACGCGTGGCACCGACTTCGAGGGCGAGCGCGAGGTCGGTGGGGAGTTTGACGTCCGCGCGGTAGAGGCGCAGACCGTGGAAGGCGCCGAAGACGGACACCGCCACGGCCAGGGCGAGGAGTAGAGCGATCACGGTGTCCCTGCCCCCTCACACGTCGATCTTGGACAGTCGGCGGATCAGCACGAACCCCAGCGTGAACAGGCCCAGCGAGACCAGCACCGCCGTCTGGCCGAGGAAGGCCCCGGTCATGCGGTCCAGCGCGCCCGGCATCATCTGGTTCACCAGCAGCAGCGACCCGAGTCCGATCGCCGGGACCAGGTACGCCGTCACCGTCACCTGGGACAGCTGCGTACGGATCTCGCGCCGGGTCTCCTTGCGCTGCTCCAGGGTCACCGTGAGGTTGCGCAGGCTGCCCACGATCGCGCCGCCCGCGCGGGCCGACAGGACGAGGGTGGAGACCAGGACGACCAGTTCGCGCGAGGGGAGGCGCTGCGTCAGCTCCCCCAGGGACTCTTCGATGGAGTGGCCCACCGCGAGGCGGTCCGCGACCCGGGACAGCTCCTCGCCCGCGGGGGCCTCCAGTTCCTCGGCCGCTATGCCGATGGCGGTACGCAGGGCCAGCCCGGCCTGGGTGGCGTTGGCCAGGATGCGGGCGAGTTCGGGGAGCTGGTTGATGAACCGTTCCGTGCGGCGGGCGCGCTGCCAGTTGAGGAACGCGTTCGCCGCCCAGAGGCCGATCAGGCCCGCGACCGGGCCGAAGAACGGGGCCAGCAGGGACGCCGCGATCAGCCAGATGCCCGCCACCGAGCCCAGCATGTAGACGAAGAACTCGCCCGGCGTGAGGTCCAGCCCGGTCGTGGCGAGCTTGAGCTCGATCCGGCGACCGAGCCGGGTGCGGCGCAGCCGCCGGTCCAGCCCGCGGAAGCGGCGCCCGCGGCCGATCGGCTCGGGGGCGCCGCTCGCGGAGAGGCGTTCGATGAGGGCGGCGCGCTGGGCGTGGCCGGCGGCGTACGCGTGCACGCCCAGCACCACGAGTACGCAGGTCAGCAGCGTGGCGCCGAGGGTGAGGAGGATCAGTGGATTCACAGGGCGGTCCGGGTGGTGCGGGGGCTGGGCAGGGGGCCGAGGGGGTCATGGGGATCGAGAGGGCTGTGGGGATCGAGAGGGTCGTCCGACTGGGGGGCGGCGACGCCGAAGGCCTGCGGGATCGGCTGGTTGTTCATGTACAGGCGGTCGGCGACGCGCCGCGGCAGCGGGTAGTACTGGAAGTAGCCGCGCACGCGGTTGTCGGGTCCGATCGGCTGGACCACGAACCGGCAGATCGGGATGATGCGGAAGGGCTCGCGGCCGTGTGAGTCGAGGACGGAGATCTCGGTGATGCGGCGCGAGCCGTCGCCGAAGCGGGTGAGCTGGACGACGATGTTCACGGCGCTGTTGATCTGGTCCTGGAGCGCCTCGAAGGGGATCTCCACCTCCGACATGGAGGCGAGCGTCTGCAGGCGCATGAGGGCGTCCTGCGAGCTGTTGGCGTGGACGGTGGCCAGGGAGCCGTCGTGGCCGGTGGACATCGCCTGGAGCATGTCGAGGGTCTCGCCGCCCCGGACCTCGCCGACGATGATGCGGTCGGGGCGCATGCGCAGGGAGTTGCGCACGAGGTCGCGGATGGTGATCCGCCCCTTGCCCTCGACGTTCGCCGGCCGGGATTCGAGGCGGATGACGTGGGCCTGCTGGAGCTGGAGTTCGGCCGAGTCCTCGATGGTGATGATCCGCTCGCCCTCGGGGATCAGGCCGGAGAGGGCGTTGAGCAGGGTGGTCTTGCCGGTGCCGGTGGCGCCGGAGACGATCACGTTCATCTTCGCCTGGACCAGGCCCGACAGCAGGAGCAGCATCTGCTCGTCGAGCGAGCCGAGGCCGATCATCTCGTGCAGGGTGAAGGCGCGCGGGAAGCGGCGGATGGTGAGCGTGGCGCCGGTCAGGGAGAGCGGCGGGATGATGACGTTGACGCGCTCGCCGCTCGGCAGTCGCGCGTCGACCATCGGATTCGCCTCGTCCACACGGCGGTTGACGGTGGAGACGATGCGCTCGATGGTCTGCATCAGCTGGTCGTGCGAGGCGAAGCGCAGGGGCAGCTGTTCGACCCGGCCACCGCGCTCGACGAAGATCTGGTCGGGGCCGTTGACCATGATCTCGGAGATGGACGGGTCTTCGAGGAGCGGTTCGAGCACGCCGAGCCCGAGGGCCTCGTCGACGACCCGGCGGATCAGCTGCGCACGCTCGGCGGTGGAGAGGACGGGCCCCTCGCGGCTGATGATGTGGCCGAGTACGCGCTCCAGGCGCGCCCGGCGCTCGGCGGGCGCGAGCGCGGACATCTCGGCGAGGTCGATCTCCTCCAGCAGCTTGGCGCGGTACGAGGAGACCAGGCGGCCGTCCTCGCGGGGGCCGTGGCGGTCGTCGGGGGTGTTGACCCGGGAACGCAGGCTCATCGTCAGGGTCCCTTCGGGTCGTCGTTGGGCATGACCGCGGTGGCCACGGCGTCCGAGATGTCGAGGCCGGGCACGATGGAGTTGACGTGGATCGTCGCGGTGGCGGTCACCGCGTCGGCGCTCTTGGTCACGACGACCCGGATGTCCAGGCCGTCCTTCACCGAGGCGGCGCCCGCCGCCTCCCCTCCGTCGCCGTTACGGGCCTCCACGCGCGCGGCGGTACGGGCGGCCGTGTCCGCCTGCTCGTGGACGTACGCCACCCAGCCGAGCTGGATCCCGCACAGCGCGACGAAGAGCAGGATCGGCACGAAGCCGATGTATTCGAGGGCGACCTGGCCGCGGTCGGAGCGCCACGTGCGGTTCCGTTCACGGTTCCGGTTCCGGTTCAAGGCCGCTCCCTCTCCGTCGCCGCGCCGGCCGTGCCGTCGATCGCGCCGAAGCCCAGCCCGGGGAACAGGACCGGGATGTTGAGGCTGACCGTGGCCCGGTAGACGTCGCCGGACTCCTCGCACCGCACCGTGAGGCCCCACGCGGCCGAGATGTGCTCCCCGGCAGCCGCCGCGCACGCACCGGGTCCCTTCACGGCCCCCGCCCGCGCGGCCTCGTCGGCCGCGTTGCCCGCCAGGGAGAAGGCGTAGCCGATCAGTACGCACTCCCACACCGCCGCCACGAGCAGCAGGATCAGCGGCACGGTCCCGACGAACTCCACCGCCACCTGCCCCCGGTCGGAGCGCAGCCGTCTCGGCCCCGGCATCCGTCAGCCCTCCCGGCCGCGGCGCGACCAGGCGCCGAGCGGGCCCAGCGCGCCGCGGTCGCCTCCCCGGTTGCCGCCGCGGTCGCCGCCGCGCAGGCGGGCCACCGGCCCGGAGGGGCGGACCGCCAGGGCGGAGCCGCCGCCGGGCGGTTCGGGTGCGGCGGCGGCCGCCGGGTCCTGCGGCGGGGCCAGCAGGCCCAGTTCGCCCGCGAGGGTCCACAGGGCCTGCTTCACGGTCGAGCGGTTGTCCAGGTCCTGCACCCGGCCCGCGTCCACGACCGCCTGGAGTTCCTTGAAGGCGGCCGGGACCGGGGTGCGGGTGGCCCGGGTCTTGGTGATCTTCTCGATCAGGGCGGGCTGGATCTCGGTGTGCTTGGTCCAGCGGTTGACGACCATCGAGGTGTCCTCGGCCTTGCGCACCTGGAGCCGCTCCCACATCCGGACCATCCGCTTCGCGGCCCGCACCGCGACCACGTCCGGCGTGGTGACCAGCACCGCGACGTCGGCCATCTCCACGGCTGCGGCGTTCGCGCCGGTCACCTGGGTCCCGCAGTCGATGACGACCAGCTCGTAGCGGCCGCGCAGGGCGCCGACGATGTGCCGGGTGGCCCGGTCGTCGACCTCCTCGCCCCGCTCGCCGTCCGCCGGGGCCAGCAGCAGCGCGAGGCCCGTTCGGTCGTCGTACACCGCGTCCTGGAGCACGCGCGGCGAGATGTCCTGGATGCCGGCGAGGTCGGCGATGGAGCGCCGGAACTGCACGTCGAGGTACGAGCCCACGTCGCCCGCCTGGAGGTCCATGTCCACCAGGGCCGTACGCCGTCCGGCGGCGGCCGCGGCGAGCGCGAACTGCACCGCCGTGAAGGTGGTGCCCACGCCTCCCTTGGCCCCGGTCACCGTCACCACCCGGCCGCCCGGTCCGGTGCGCGGGTCCGGCCCCCGGCCCAGGTGACGGCGTACGCCCACGGACCACTGGGCGGCGGCCTGGACGCGGGAGGCGAGTTCCTCGTACACGAGGGGGAGGCTGACCAGGCCGCGCGCGCCCGAGTCCATCGCGGCGGAGAAGAGGCCGGGTCCGGCGTCGGAGGAGACCAGGACGACGCCCACCGCCGGGAAGCGCAGGGCGACCTCGCGGATGACCTCCAGCGCGGGGACCGGGCCGATCCGCTCGTGGACCAGGACCACCTCGGGCAGGTCGTCGAGGGATTCGGCGGCCAGCCGGGCGAGGGTGTCGAGCAGCGCCGTGGAGTCGGGGACGGGGACGGCCGGTTCGGCGGCCGGGAGCTGGCCGATGAGGGTCACGATGGCGCGGGCGGCGTCCGGGTCGCCGACCGCGGGGAGGATTCGGGTGGTCATCCGGGCCTCACTTGTCCCCGTCGAGGGTGTACGTGCGGTCGCTCGGGCCGGGCGCGGAGTCGGTGCCGGGGGCCACCAGGGCCAGGCGTACGTGTTCCGCGAAGGACTCGGCGTACGCGACGCGCTGGGTGTCCTTGGTGTTCAGGGCGAAGGTGATCGGGACGGCTTCGGCCGGGCCCTTGCCGCTGTCCTTGTCGAGGGCGGTGAGCTTGCCGACGCCCAGGACGCGGGCGTTGGCGACGATGATCACCGAGCGGGACGGTTCGGTGTCCTTGGCGCCCTTGAAGGTGGCGATGATGTTGACCTTGGCGCCGGAGGTGATCTTGCCGGCCACGCCGGTCGCCGCGTCGATCATGATGGCGATCTCCTGCTCCCCGGGCTGGAGCTGCGGCTTGTCGACGAACATGTCCGACTGGAGCAGCGAGCCCTTCTTCAGGGTGGTGAGCGCGATCTTGTCCTTGAGTCCGCCGAGGTCGGTGACGGCGGTCTCGGACAGCCAGCGCTTGGGGACGGTGACCTCCTCGAACTGGCCCGCCGTCAGCGGGCTGTACGGCGCTATGTCGCCCTTCACGCGGTACGCGACCACCTCGGCCCCGACCTTGGAGTTGACGTCGCCGATCACCACGAGCACCCCGCCGAACGCCGCGAGGGCGCACAGGACGGACAGGAGCAGCAGGATGACGCCGCGGCGCTGGCGTGAGTTCATTGGCCGGACTACCTCGCCGTTCTTCGTGTCTTCGGGACGGTCAGGATCTGGATCTGGAGTACTGCCCGGCGTACGGGTCGGTCGTGGCCGCCCCGGGGCGGCCCGGCGGCGGGGCCGTCAGCGGCGCGGCGCAGAAGCCGCAGCGGTCGCCGATGAGCTCGTAGCCGCACCATCGGCACTCTTCGCGGCGGACCGAGGCGACGAGCTGGTAGAGGACGGCGGGGTCCGGGATGGCGGCGGCGAACTCGACCAGCTTCGGCGTGCCCCACCAGGCGGGCGAGTCGGCCGGCAGCGGGTTCTCCATGACGCCCTGGACCCGCCAGGCGGGGGCCAGTTCGGCCGCGACCCAGTCGGAGGCGAGCTGGCCGCGGGCGAAGGTGAGGTGGGTGGCGAACTCGGGGCCGGGCGGGAACCCGCCGCCCCCGTGCGCACCGTGAGCCCCGTGCCCGGGGGCGCCGAGCTTGACCAGGTGCGGTGCCGGGTTGGCCAGTACGGCGAACTGCGCGCTCGGAGCCCAGGACTTGGCGTGTGCCTTCAGCCCGACGGGGACCCGGTCGAGCTTGGCCACGGAACCGAGCAGCGCGCCCGCGTGGACGTAGTGGGAGAGCAGCCGGGCCGCGGAGGCGAGCACGCCGGGGCTGAAGTCGCAGACGCTGAGCTGGCGCAGCTGACGTACCAGCAGGGCGGTTCCCAGCGGGGGCAGATCAATGTCGAGGAACGCGATCCGGTCGCTCTCCAGGATGGCCCGTACGGTGTGCAGCCGGCGGACGGCGGCGGCCGGGAGCCAGGGCGGCACGACGACCACGAGGTGCCCGTGGCGTTCGAGCAGGCCGGCCGTGTGGGCCAGGGAGCCCTCCAGGTCGATCTGGCCGGGCGGGGGCAGCACGGCGGCCGCCGGGGTGTGCCGGTCCGGGGCCGGCAGCACCAGATCGGCGCTGGTGACAGCAATGGCGGTCGGCATGCGAATCCCCCTGTTCACCCCGTACACCGCGGACGTTCTCCCCCGGCTCGCACCGGCGTTGCCCCTGGTCCCGCGCCCGCACAGACCCTGCGCGACCGCAAACGATCAACGCTCTTCCCCCGCCGGAGCCCCTTGCTCCAGCACCATATCCGCGACGTCCCTGGCGGGGCAGGGGCTTGAGGATTCCCGCGCCCCGAGCACGTGTCACAGGTGGCGGGAAACCCGGACAACCGGGATCGGCAGTCCGGTCATTTCAAGCCACATTGCAAACACTCTTGACAGGGGGATTGGTCTGGACCAACTTGGCTGCGCTGAAACGTTTTCCGGGCGACCCCACTCGCCCCCGCCAACCCCCCGCTCCTCCTCATCCCCTTTCCTCCCCCCACCGGAGCCCTCGTGAACCGCATACGCTCCCTCGCCCTGCTGGGCGCCGCCACCCTCACCGCCGGGGGCCTGGCCGCCCTCACCGCCACGGCCGCGCAGGCCGCGGACGTCAACGTCGTCCGCAACGGAGGCTTCGAGTCCGGCCTCGCCAACTGGTCCTGTACCGGCGGCAGCGGCGCCGCCGTCTCCTCGCCGGTGTACGCCGGAGCCGGCGCCCTCAAGGGCACCCCGGCGGGCCAGGACAACGCGCAGTGCAGCCAGACCGTCACGGTCAAGCCGAACTCGACGTACACGCTGAGCACGCAGGTCCAGGGCAGCTACGTCTACCTCGGCGCGACCGGCACCGGCACCCAGGACGTCTCCACCTGGACCCCCGGCTCGGGCGGCGGCTGGCAGAAGCTGTCCACCACCTTCAGCACCGGCCCGAACACCACTCAGGTGACCGTCTGGACGCACGGCTGGTACGGCCAACCCGCGTACGTGATCGACGAGTTCAGCGTCTTCGGCCCCGACGGGGGCGGCGGCACCGACCCCGGCCCGTCCGTGCCCGGCGCGCCGACCGGGACCGCCGTTTCCGGCCAGAGCGCCAATGCGCTCACCCTTTCGTGGAACGCCGTCAGCGGGGCCACCGGCTATCACGTCCATCAGAACGGCGTCCGCGTCCAGACCGTGTCCGCGGCCTCCACCCAGGTCACCGGGCTCGCCGCCTCGACCTCGTACTCCTTCCAGGTGAGCGCGTACAACGCGGCGGGCGAGGGCCCGAAGTCCGCGGCGGTGACCGGCACCACGACGGGCGGCGGCGGCAACCCGAACCCGTCCGTCCCCAAGCACGCCCTGACGGGCTACTGGCAGAACTTCAACAACGGCGCGACCGTCCAGAAGATCTCCGACGTCTCCGCGCAGTACGACATCATCGCCGTCTCCTTCGCCGACGCCACGACCACGCCCGGCGCCATCTCCTTCAACCTCGACTCGGCGGGACTCGGCGGCTACACCGTCGCCCAGTTCAAGGCGGACATCGCCGCCAAGAAGGCGGCCGGCAAGTCCGTCATCCTGTCGGTCGGCGGCGAGAAGGGCACGATCTCGGTCAATGATTCGACCTCCGCGAACAACCTCGCCAATTCCGCGTACGCGCTGATGCAGGAGTACGGCTTCAGCGGCATCGACATCGACCTGGAGAACGGCCTCAACCCGACGTACATGACGCAGGCACTGCGCTCGCTGTCCTCGAAGGCGGGCTCCTCGCTCGTCATCACGATGGCCCCGCAGACCATCGACATGCAGTCCACGCAGGGCGGCTACTTCAAGACGGCACTGGGCATCAAGGACATCCTGACCGTCGTCAACATGCAGTACTACAACAGCGGCTCCATGAACGGCTGCGACGGCAAGGTCTACTCCCAGGGCTCGGTGGACTTCCTCACCGCGCTCGCCTGCATCCAGTTGGAGGGCGGCCTCGACCCCTCGCAGGTCGGCATCGGCGTCCCGGCCTCGCCGAGCGGCGCGGGCAGCGGCTACGTCTCCCCGAGCGTCGTGAACAACGCACTGGACTGCCTGGCGCGCGGCACGAGCTGCGGGTCCTTCAAGCCGTCGAAGACCTATCCGGGGCTGCGCGGCGCGATGACCTGGTCGACCAACTGGGACGCCAAGGCGGGTAGTGCTTGGTCCAATGCGGTGGGTCCCAAGGTCCACGGCCTGCCTTAGCAGGTAGTGGTGTGGGGGTGGCCGATTCGAGTTCTTGACCCGGACATGCCACGAGAGCACGCTGTGCGCGTCCGCACGGCTACCCCCACACTCCCACCCAGGAGAACGCATGCGGCTCCACAACCGCCGAAGGGCCGCCCTCACGGCGGCCCTGCTGGCGCTCGCGCTCGGCGCACCCGCCTACGGCCTGAGCGCGACGGCAGCCCCACCGCCCACCCCGTCCACGGCCACCCAGGACGAGGCGATCGCCCAGTACGAGATCAAGGGCCCGGCCACCGCTCAGGAACGCACGGACCTGCTCCGCACCGGCGCCTCCATCGACGAGGTCGACGCCCGTTCGGTCGTCGTCAGCGCCGACACCATGCAGGCCAGGGCCCTGCGCGGGCTCGGCTACAGGCTGACGCCCCTGCCCGGCCCGCCGACCCGTACCGAGCCCGGCGTCGCGACCGGGACGATGGACTTCCCCTCGGCGGACTCGAAGTACCACAACTACGCCGAGGCCAACGCCGAGATCGACCAGCGCATCGCGCAGTACCCCTCGATCATGAGCAAGAAGGTGATCGGGAAGTCGTACCAGGGCCGGGACATCATCGCGATCAAGATCAGCGACAACGTCGCGACCGACGAGAACGAGCCCGAGGTCCTCTTCACCCACCACCAGCACGCCCGCGAGCACCTGACCGTCGAGATGGCGCTCTACCTGCTCAAGGAATTCGGCTCGAAGTACGGCACCGAGTCCCGGATCACCAACATGGTCAACGGCCGCGAGATCTGGATCGTGCCGGACCTGAACCCGGACGGCGGCGAATACGACATCGCGACGGGCTCGTACCGCTCGTGGCGCAAGAACCGCCAGCCGAACTCGGGCTCCTCGTACGTGGGCACCGACGAGAACCGCAACTGGAACTACAAGTGGGGCTGCTGCGGCGGCTCCAGCAGCAGCAAGAGCTCCGAGACCTACCGCGGCGCGGCCGGCGAGTCGGCGCCCGAGGTGAAGGTGGTCGCGGACTTCGTGCGCAGCCGCGTGGTCGGCGGCAAGCAGCAGATCACGGCCTCCATCGACTTCCACACGTACAGCGAGCTGGTGCTGTGGCCGTTCGGGTGGACGTACAACGACACGGCGCCCGGCATGACCGCCGATGACCTGGCGGTGTACAAGACCATCGGCACGAGCATGGCGAACAGCAACGGCTACACGCCGGAGCAGTCGAGCGACCTGTACATCACGGACGGGACGATCGACGACTGGATGTGGGGCAACCAGAAGATCTTCACGTACACCTTCGAGATGTACCCGGAGAACGGCGGGGGCGGCTTCTACCCGCCCGACGAGGTGATCGACCGCGAGACCGCGCGCAACAAGGAAGCGGTGCTCCAGCTCCTGGAGAACGCGGACTGCATGTACCGGTCGATCGGCAAGCAGTCGCAGTACTGCGTCTAGGAACCGGGGCGCCCCACCGCCAGGGGGGCGCCCTCTCCCGTTCCCCTGCCGCTCATCCGAGGACGGCGAGCGCGTCGATCTCGACGAGCAGCCCGGCGGGCAGGCCGACGTAGACGGTCGTACGGGCGGCCGGGGCCTCCTTCAGGCCCTGCTCCTCGAAGTACGCGTTGTAGATCTCGTTCATCTCGGCGAAGTGGCCCGTGTCGGTGAGGTAGACGCGGATCATCATCACGTCGTCCCAGCCCGCGCCGCCGGCCTCCAGGACGGAGCGGACGTTCTTCAGCGTCTGGAGGGTCTGCTCGCGCAGCGTCGGCCCGGCCGGGGTCGGCGCCCGGCCGTCCACGTGCGGCAGGAAGCCGACCTGGCCGGCGACCTGGAGGATGTTCCCCTTGCGCACGCCGTGCGAGAACTTCGCGGGCGGGATGGTGTGGGTGCCGGGGGTGATGGCGGTCTTCTCGGTCATGAGGGGTCTTCCTGTGCGGAGCCGGAGTACTCCCGGCTGATGGTGTCGGCGGTGTGCAGTACGAGCGGCAGCAGTTCGAGCACCGCCTCGGCGGAGGCCGCGGCGGTCGGGGCGGAGACCGACAGCGCGGCGACGACCCGCCCGCCGGGGCCTCGGACGGGCGCGCCGACGCAGTTGATCGCCTCCTCGTGGCCGCCGAGGTCGGTGGCCCAGCCCTGCTCCCGTACGAGCTCCAGCTCGCGGAGGAAGGCGGCCGCGTCGGGGGTCGAACGGGCCGTGTAGCGGGGGTAGTCGACCCGGCCGGCCAGGGCCGCGCGCTCGTTCTCCGGGAGGTCGGCGAGGAGCACCTTCGCGACGGCGGCGACGGTGAGGGGTACGGGCTTCCCGATGCGGGAGTACATCCGTACGGGGTAGCGGCTGTCGACCTTGTCCACGTAGACGACCTCGTCGTCCTGGTGCAGGGCGAGGTGCACGGTGTGGCCGGTGGTCCGGTTCAGCTCGACGAGGTGGGGGTGGGCGATGTCGCGGACGTCGAGGTTCTCGACGGCCTCGGCGGCGAGCGCGAAGAGCCCGGCGCCGAGGCGGTAGCGGCCGTCGGCCTGGCGGTACACGAAGCCGTGTGCGTGCAGGGTCCGGAGCAGCCGTAGCGCGGTGCTCTTGTGCACGTCGAGCTCCGCGGCCACGTCCCCCAGCCCGGCCGGCCCCTTGGCCAGCGCGGGCAGAATCCGCAGCGCCCGCTCCACCGACTGGCTCACGGCGTGTCCTCTCCTCTGCTGGGGCTGCGCCCCGGACCCCCGCGCCGGGCAGGCGGGATCAGCCAAATCCAGCCCCGCCGGCGTTTGAGGCGCGGGGTCCGGGGCGGAGCCCCGGCAGCGGGGCCGCGCCCGCACCACCGGCGTTGACCGGCCGTCACCCGGGATGTTAGACAGCATGCAGCGGCATACGCAACGACCGTTGCGGACAGCGCAACCGCACACCCCGGGAGGCACCCGCATGGCCAGCGACCCCGTCAAGGCACTCGCCGACGAACCGGTGGACCACCGGTTCAAGGGCCTGCCCCCGGACGCACAGACCGCCGGCCTCACCGTCGGCCGCCTCGCCGCCGAGCGGCGGGACCTCTACACCGGCGGGTTCACCACCCCCGTCCTGACCCTCGACGCCCCCGCGCTCGAACACAACCTCGCCGCCCTCGGCGAGTACGCCACCCGCCACGGCCTCGCCTTCGCCCCGCACGGCAAGACCTGCATGGCTCCGCAGCTCTTCCGCCGCCAACTCGACCACGGCGCTTGGGGCATCACCGCCGCCGTCCCCCACCAGGCCCGCGTCTACCGCGCGTTCGGCATCCAGCGGATCTTCCTCGCCAACGAGCTCGTCGACCCCGCCGCCCTGCGCTGGGTCGCGGCCGAGCTCACCGCCGACCCCGACTTCCGCTTCGTCTGCTACGTCGACTCCGTACGCGGCGTACAGCTCATGGACCGCGCCCTGGAGGGCCTCGGCGTCCGCGTGGACGTCGTCGTCGAGCTCGGCGCGGGCGAGGGCGCCCGCACGGGGGCCCGCAGCGACGACGACTGCCGCGCCGTGGCCGACGCGGTCGCCCGGGCCGCCGCCACCCTGCGCCTCGTCGGCATCGCCGGCTACGAGGCAGAGGTGCCCGGCGCCGACCCGGACAACGTCCACGCGTACCTGCGCCGCATGACCGGCCTGGTGGTCGAGTTCGACAAGGCGGGCCGTTTCTCCCCCGCCCTGGAGGAGATCGTCGTCAGCGCCGGCGGCTCGGCCTGGTTCGACGCCGTCGCCGACGTCTTCGGCGAACTCCCGGAGCTGTCCCGGCCCACCCTTCGCCTGCTGCGCTCCGGCGCGTACGTCTCGCACGACCACGGCTGGTACACCCGCCTGACCCCCTTCAACCGCGTCCCCGAGGAGGGCGGCCTGCGCCCGGCCTTCCGCCTCTGGACCCAGGTCGTCTCGCGCCCCTCCCCCACCCAGGCCTTCGTCAACGCCGGCAAGCGCGACATCGCCTACGACCTCGGCCTGCCGGAGGCCGAGCTGGTGCGCGACGCCCTCACCGGCGCCGAGCGCCCCGCCACCGGCATCCGCGTCACCAAGCTGTCCGACCAACACGCCTGGCTGGAGACCGACTCGGCCGAGGACGTGAACGTCGGCGACTGGGTCGCCCTCGGCATGTCCCACCCCTGCACGATCTTCGAGAAGTGGCCGCTGATCCCGGTCGTGGAGGCCGACGGCACCGTCACCGACTACGTCCGCACCTTCTTCTAGGCCCGCACCCCGATGGACCTGGTCATCCGCGGGGCCCGCGTCGTCGACGGCACGGGCGGGCCCTCGTACACCGCCGACGTCGCCGTCCACGAGGGCCGGATCGCCGCGATCGGCCGGGTCCCCCGGGGCGGGCGCAGCCTCGACGCGCACGGGCTCGTCCTCGCCCCGGGCTTCGTCGACATGCACGCCCACAGCGACCTCGCCCTGCTCCGCGACCCGGACCACGGCGCCAAGGCCGCCCAGGGCGTGACCCTGGAGGTCCTCGGCCAGGACGGCATCTCCTACGCCCCCGTCGACGACCGCACCCTCGGCGAGGTGCGGGCCGCCATCGCCGGCTGGAACGGCCCCGGCGACGACGTCGACTTCCGCTGGCGCACCGTCGCCGGCTACCTCGACGCCCTGGACACCGCCCACGGCGGCCGGGGCATCGCCGTCAACGCCGCCTACCTCGTCCCCCAGGGCACGGTCCGCGCGTACGCCCTCGGCTGGGACGACCGCCCGGCCACCCCCGCCGAGCTGGACCGGATGCGTACGCTCGTCGCCGACGGCCTCGCCGAGGGCGCCGTCGGCATGTCCTCCGGGCTCACCTACACCCCCGGCATGTACGCGTCCGGCGCCGAGCTGACCGAGCTGTGCCGGGTCGTGGCCCGGTACGGCGGCTACTACTGCCCGCACCACCGCTCGTACGGCCGCGGAGCGCTCGCCGCCTACGCCGAGATGGTCGAGCTGACCCGCGAGGCCGGCTGCGCGCTGCACCTCGCGCACGCCACCATGAACTTCGGCGAGAACGCCGGCCGGGCCCCCGAGCTGCTGGCCCTGCTCGACGCGGCGCTGGCCGACGGCTGCGACATCACCCTCGACAGCTACCCGTACACCCCCGGCTGCACCACCCTCGCCGCCCTTCTCCCGAGCCGTGCGGGCGAAGGCGGCCCGGAGGCGGTCCTGGCCCGGCTGCGCGACGACGCCGAGGCCGAGCGGATCCGCTGCGAACTGGAGGTGGAGGGCTCCGATGGCTGCCACGGCGTCCCCGTCGACTGGTCCACGATCGAGATCGCGGGCGTCGGCGACCCGGCGCTCTCCCCGTACGTCGGCACGCGCCTGACCGGCTGGGAGGCCGCCCGGCGGCTCCTGCTGGAGGACCGGCTGCGGACCGGCATCCTCCAACACGTCGGGGACGAGGAGAACGTCCGGGCGATCATGCGCCATCCCGTGCACACGGGCGGCTCGGACGGCATCCTGCAGGGCGCGAAGCCGCACCCTAGGGCGTACGGCACCTTCCCGCACTACCTCGGCCACTACGTCCGCGAGCTGGGCGTGCTCACCCTGGAGGAGTGCGTGGCGCACCTGGCCGGCCGCCCGGCCGCGCGCCTGCGGCTGCCCGACCGGGGGCTCGTGCGCGAGGGGTACCGCGCCGACCTGGTGCTCTTCGACCCGGACACGGTGGCGGCCGGGTCCACGTACGAGCGGCCGCGCGCGCTGCCCACCGGGATCCCGTACGTGCTGATCGACGGGCGCTTCGTGATGCGGGACGGCCGCCGGACGGACGTCCTCGCGGGGCGCTCCGTACGCCGCAGACCCGCCCATCCGTAACACTTACGATGAACCGCATGGTCGCCTTCGCCCTAGCCGCCCTGCTTTTCCTGCTCTTCTGCCTCAGCGTCCGCAAAGACCGCCGCCGTTTCCGCAACGCGGTGCTGCTCGGCCTGACCTTCATCACCCTGTCGTTCGCGCTGCTCCTCCAGGTGTCCGTACTGCCGCGGTGGGCGTCCGTGGCCGTCCTGATGCTCGTCTTCGCCGTCCCGGCCCTCGGCACCCTCGCGCTCGGCGCCTTCCTGATCGGCAACGGCGTGACCATGGTCCGCCGGGAGGGCCGCAGCCCGGCCAACCTGCTGTCGCTCCTGGCGGGGCTGGGCATCTTCGCGATGATCGCGCTGCTGGTCGGCGTCGGCATGCAGGGCTCCCGGATCCTCCACGGCATGGTCGCGACGCTGACCCTGGTCGTCGTGTACGTCTCCTTCACCTTCCTCTGCTTCCTCGGGTACGCCTTCCTGTACGGGCGGATCAGGGTGCGCGGCGACGTCGACCACGTGGTCATGCTGGGCGCGGGCCTGATCGGCGGCGACCGCGTGCCGCCGCTGCTGGCCTCCCGCCTGCGCAAGGGCCAGCAGATCTACGAGGCCCAGCTGGCCCGGGGCGGCCGGCCGCCGGTGCTGCTCGTCTCGGGCGGCAAGGGCTCCGACGAGAAGGTCCCCGAGGCCCGCGCCATGGCGGACTGGCTGATCGAGCAGGGTGTGCCGCAGGAGCACGTCGTGCTGGAGGACCGGTCCACCACGACCGAGGAGAACATGCGGTTCAGCCGCGAACTCATGACGGCGCACGACCCGCACTACCGGTGCGTGGTCGTCACCAACGACTTCCACGCCTTCCGGGCGGCGATGATGGCCCGCAAGGCCCGGGTCAACGGGCAGGTACTGGGCTCGCCCACCGCCCGGTACTACTGGCCGAGCGCCACGATCCGCGAGTTCGTCGCCGTGTTCTGGGAGCACAGGGCCGTGAACCTGGGCATCTGCGCCGCACTGGTCGCCCTCGGCACGCTGGCCACGGCGGGCACCCTCTGATCCCCGGGTCCCCGGGTCCCGAGGTGCGTTCATGGAAGCTGGGCCGGACCATGGGGCCAGGGAACACAGGAGGAGGTACCCGATGGACAGTGAATCGGACCAGCAGCCCACGCGGTCGGACCGGCTCCACACGGGCGGGGACCGACCGTACGACCCCGAAGACCTGGTGATGGCGACCGGACACGACCCGACTCCGGAGCGGGTCGAGAAGGCACGCAAGCTGATCGAGAAGGAAGGTCCGCAGGTCATCGAGCGCTACCTCCCGTAGCCGCGGACCCGCCCCCGGCGCCCGGCCCCGGGGGCTCCCCCGCGCGCCTGCCGTGCGGGACCGGCCGACCGCATCCAGAATCGGTGGACGCTCGTTAGCCGCGCGGGGGCCCGATCCGGAGGACAGCAGGATGCAGACCGCCACCACCCCCGCCGCCGTCGACTGGGACCACCCGGCCGACCCGCCGCCCGGCAGCCGCCTCGACCACGTGCGCGCGTACGTCGCCACCGCAGGCGCCGACGGCCACCTGTGGCACGGGGTCCCGACCCTGCTGCTCACCACCTTCGACCGCGTCGCGGGCCGTACGGTGCGCACCCCGCTGATCTACACCAGCGACGAGGACCGCCACATCGTCCTCGCCGCCGCCGACGGCGCGGCCCACCACCCCGGCTGGTACCGGAACCTGTGCAGCCACCCCGAGGTCCGCCTCCAGGTCGGCGCGCTCACCGCCCAGGCCCGCGCCCGGACGGCGACCCCCGAGGAGCGCGAGACGTACTGGGCGGCGATGACCGCGCTCTGGCCCGCGTACGACGACTACCAGGCGGCGGCCGCGCCCCGCGAGATCCCGCTGGTGATCATCGAGCGCTGAACTCGAAGCCGAGCTCGAACCAGACGGCTTTGCCGATCCCGCACTCCCTCGGGTACGCGCCCCAGGCCCCGGCCAGCGCCGCCACGATCGCGAGCCCCCGGCCGGACTCGTCCAGCGGCCGCGCCTCGCGGGGTACGGGCAGCTCGCGCCCGGCATCGAGCACCTCGACCCGCAGCCGCTCCCCGCTCAGCAGGCACCGCACCCACACCTCCCGCCCGGCGGGCACCCGGGCGTGCCGGCAGGCGTTGGCCATCAGCTCGCTGAGCAGGAGCACGGCCGTGTCGGTCGTGTCGTCGGGCAGCTTCCACTCCCGGGCCTGGGCGGCGAGCCGGGCGCGGGCGTGGGGGACGCTGCGGGGCGCACGGGGGTAGCGCCACTCGATGGGGTGATCCATGGTCCATACAGTGGCGCCGGGGGTATGGCCCGGGCGAGTAACCGTGCGTAGACCGGGGCCGGTTGTACACGCGCGGTACCGGTGCGAGGGGAGGACGGACCGATGACCGAGGCGTGGCGGTACGGCGGCAACCAGGTCAAGCTGTGGCGCACGGAGGCCGGCAAGACCCGCGAGGAACTGGGCGCGGAGGCCAATTACGACGCGGAGACGGTGAAGTCGATGGAACTGGGCCGCCGCCGGCCCACGTTGCGGCTCCTCCAGGTCGCGGACTCGATGTTCGGCGCGGGCGGCAAGCTGGCGGCGGTCTCGGAGTACATGAAGCCGGAGCCGTTTCCGAAACGGTCCGAGGAGTTCATGGCGGCGGAGGCGGAGTGCGTCGCCTTCAACAACTACGAGCCGTTGCTGATCCCTGGGTTGCTCCAGACCGAGGAGTACATGCGGGCGCTGATGGGCGACGGATCTCCCCCATTGGACCCCGAGACCATCGAGGAACGCGTCCGCGGTCGACTCGAACGCCAGGAGAAGATGGGCCGCCGGATCAAGACCGTGTATGGCTTCATCATCGGCGAGGCAGCCCTGCGCACGGGGGTCGGCGGCAAGGAGGTCATGCGCCGACAACTGCACCTGCTCCTGAAGCTGAGCGATCTGCGCAATGTCTTCATCCAGATCCTGCCCTCCGGGAGGGTCTGTGGAGCGGCCCTGCGCGGCCCCCTCGTCCTCATGGAGACGCCCGAACACCAACTGTGGGCGTGGGCCGACGGCCAGAAGACCACGGCGATGTACTCCCACCGCGACAAGGTCAGTGCGCTCACGCAGACGCATGGCATGATCCGGATGAACGCCCTCAGCGCGGCAGAGTCGGCGGAGTTCATCAAAAAGCTCGCGGAGGAGCTATGAGCAGCGGTCTCACGTGGTTCAAGTCCAGTTACAGCGACGATGAGGGCGCCAACTGCATCGAAGTCGCCCTGGACTGGCGCAAGTCGACGTACAGCGACGACCAAGGCAGCGCCTGCGTCGAAGTAGCGGCCTGCCCCCACACCGTGCACGTCCGGGACTCCAAGCTCGGCGAGGCGAGCCCGCGGTTCGCCGTGGCGGCCACGGCCTGGGCGGTGTTCCTCGACGGTCAGACGGCAGCCGCCACCGCGCTGTAGGTGCGGCCCGCGGCCGCGTACTCGCCCAGTGGGGTCATGCCGAAGCCGTCCACGTGCACGCGCCAGGACGGGAGGTTCCCGGCCTCGATGAACGCGACCACCGCGTCCGCGCGGCCGGCCGCCTCCGCGACGGCCATGGTGAACAGGCCCCGGGCCACGCCGTGGCCGCGGTAGGCGGCGTCGACCACCACCGGGCCGTAGAGCAGCCAGCGGGTCTCGCTCAGCGCGCGGCCCTGCCACCGCAGCGTGTCCTGGGCACCGAGCAGGCCCAGGACCGGTGGCGGTGGGGCGGACAGGTCCTGGGCGGCCGACAGGCCGAGCAGGCCGGCGACCCGGCCTCCGTCGTCCGCGACCAGCAGTTCCCCGGCCCCGGCCATGCGGGTCAGCGCGGCCTCGTCGAACGCGCCCTGCACGAAGCCCTGGGCGGCCCGCTGCCGCGCGCTCAGCGCGTCGTGGTGGTTGGCGGCGAAGAGGGCGGCCATGGCGGGCGCGTCGGCCTCGGTTGCGTACCGGTACTCCATGGGGCCGATGCTGCCATGCGCGGCCTCAGGCGTGGTCGTAGACCGTCACCGACACGTCGCGGGCGCACAGCGCGTCGGTGATCAGCGGTTCGATGCGCGACCACTTGCCGCCGGCGAGTCCGCAGCCTATGCGGGGCATGTGTACGGAGGCCCCGAGCTCGATCGCGTGCCCGGCGAGCAGCCCGAGGCAGCGCTCGACCGCCTCGTACCGGATCGGCGGGCCGCCGCTGCCGGTGCGAATGCCCCGCTGCCCGACCATGTTGGCCACCCAGGTGTCGGGCCGGACCCGCACCAGCTGCACGGCGCCCAGCCCGAAGTCGTTCGCGCTCCGGCGCCGGTGCCAGGCGCGGAACTCGGCCTCCGGCTCGGGCCAGCGCTTGGAGAGCGCGAGCACGAAGCCCTTCCCCCAGCCCCCGATGTCGTTGCAGACGTGCGCGATGACCTTGGGCCCCTTGGCCTGCGGGCTGGTCGCGTCCCCCGCGATGACCTTCAGCGGTGTCATGTGCCTCACCCTTCCCCCTGACGTACGGCACTCCCCACACCGTAGAGCGGGCCACTGACGGCGCGGGTCACCCGAGTGGTGTGCACCGTGCCGTAGTGACGAGCGCAACACCGGCGCGGACCCGACTGCGGGGGCGCCGCCGTTCCGCAGGCAAGCACGGTGGCGCGGCCCCGGATTCCAAGGACGCGCGGCGCCCACACCCGCCCTTCGCGCGAAACGGGACATATCGCACGCCGCACCTCCGGCCGAAATGGCGCGGCGCGCCCGCACGGAGCCCCGTAAGCTCCCGTCATGCAGGTGATCCAGTCAACGAAACTCGCCAATGTCTGCTACGAGATCCGCGGCCCCGTCCTCGAAGAGGCGATGCGGCTCGAAGCAGCAGGTCATCGCATCCTCAAGCTCAACACCGGCAACCCCGCGGCCTTCGGCTTCGACTGCCCGCCGGAGATCCTTGAGGACATGCTCCGCAACCTGGGCACAGCCCACGGCTACGGGGACGCGAAGGGGCTGCTCTCCGCGCGCCGCGCGGTCATGCAGCACTACCAGACCAAGGGCATCGAGCTGGACGTCGAGGACATCTACCTCGGCAACGGCGTCTCCGAGCTGATCCAGATGTCGATGCAGGCGCTGCTCGACGACGGCGACGAGGTGCTGGTCCCGGCGCCGGACTACCCGCTGTGGACGGCTTCGGTGAGCCTCGCCGGCGGCACGGCCGTGCACTACCGCTGCGACGAGCAGGCCGACTGGATGCCGGACCTCGCCGACATCGAGCGCAAGATCACCGACCGCACCCGCGCGCTCGTGATCATCAACCCGAACAACCCGACCGGCGCCGTCTACGACGACGAGATGCTGCGCGGGCTGACGGACATCGCCCGCCGCCACAACCTGGTCGTCTGCTCGGACGAGATCTACGACCGGATCCTCTTCGACGGGGCCACGCACACCAACACCGCCGCCATCGCGCCGGACCTGCTGACCCTGACCTTCAACGGGCTCTCCAAGAACTACCGCGTCGCCGGCTACCGGGCCGGCTGGATGGCGGTCTGCGGCCCGAAGAACAACGCCTCCTCGTACATCGAGGGCCTGACGATCCTGGCGAACATGCGGCTCTGCGCCAACATGCCCTCCCAGCACGCCATCGCCACCGCTCTCGGCGGCCGCCAGTCCATCGTGGACCTGGTCCTGCCGGGCGGGCGGCTGCTGGAGCAGCGCGACGCGGCGTACGACGTGCTGACGCAGATCCCCGGCATCACCTGCGTGAAGCCCAAGGGCGCGCTGTACCTCTTCCCGAAGCTCGACCCCTCGGTCTACAAGATCAAGGACGACCGTCAGATGGTCCTCGACCTGCTGCGGGCCGAGAAGATCATGGTCGTGCACGGCACGGGCTTCAACTGGACCGAGCCCGACCACTTCCGGATCGTCACCCTGCCCGCCGCCAAGGATCTGGCCGACGCGGTGACCCGGATCGGGAACTTCCTGGACGGCTACAGCCAGCCGTAGCCGCAGGCCCGGTCTCAGTAGCCGGATTCAGCTCAACTTTAGAACGGATCCAATGTAGGATGGTCTCCTGACCACGCAGGAGGCCTCCTCATGTACGAGCCGATCCGCACCAAGCCGGTCGTCCACCGTGTGGGCGGCCACCAGAGCGACTACCCGCGCAGCAGCCGTGGCGAGGCCCTGGACATCCAGCTCGCCGGGCATCTCGCCGCGCTGCTCACCCTGACCGACGAGCTCGGCCTCCAGGACGCCGCCGCGGAGATCGCCGCGCAGGTCGCGCGACTGCGCGGGGCCCAGCCGACCCGTGCGGCGGGTGGCCGCGCCGCCGGGGACACCGCGGCGCTGCACCAGCGCGCGCACGACCTCGCCGCCCGCGCGCTCCTCGTCGCCGCGTCCCGCGCGGACACCACCGTCGCGATCCTCGCCGCCGAGCGGATGGATGCGCACGCCGCCGCCCTGTCCCTGTCGGACCTGGCCGGCGCCCACTGACGGCCCCGGTCCGGGGCCGCGGAGGCTCCGGACCGGGTGCCATGTCCCCTGCGGGGTTGCTCGGGGGGACACCGCCGCCGCGCGGGCCACTACGGGGCTCCGCCCCGGACCCCGCGCCTCAAACGCCGGCGGGGCTGAAATTGCCCTGCGGGCAACCCAGCCGCCCCGGGCGAAAGCCGGGCGACACCAGCCCAAACCCAGCCCCGCCGGCGCTTGAGGCGTGAGGGCGCAGCCCGAAGTCAGCCTCGCCGGCGCTTGAGGCGCGGGGGTCCGGGGGCGGAGCGCCGGGAGCGGCTTCAGTCGGGGGTTGGGCGGAACTCCGCGGCAGCGACACCGCACCACGGGGGCGTGGACGGCGGCCAGACCGGGCCCAGGGCTTCCGCGTGTTCCACCGCGGTCGGGGCGACGCCCGGGAGCCTGACCAAAGCCTGGGCCGCCCGGTCACCCGGGACCGCGTCCGGCCGCTCGCGGAACTCGACCGTGACGACGTACGCCCCGAGGCCCTGGGGCCGACCCGTCGCCTCGACCGCCGCCACCACACGCCGGCTCGCCGGATCGATTCGGCACCCGGTGACCCGTACGTCCTCCACGGCCGCCCGAGGCGGCGCCGCGCCCGGCTCGCCGCTGGCCCAGACGTACAGCCCCAGCGGGGCGAACGCCAGCAGTCCCGCCAGGACCACCAGTCCGACGAGCCAGCCCTGCCACTTCAACGCGCTCACGCCCATGCCACGATCCTCCTCGGCACCCGACCCGCTCACCAGCACCCACGGGCCCACACAGCATTTCGAAGTGGGACCGGCTGGACACCTGACGTTCATTCAAGACCGCGCGGAATGTGGGTTTCCGCGAGGACGCTGCACCCGTGAAGCGCATATTGGGAATCGCCCTGGCGGTCCTCCTGATCGGCGGCGTCGCAGCCGTCATCGCCCTCGGGGGGAACAAGCCGGAAGGCACGGCAACGAAGACCGTGCGAGGCGTCATCGGGTCCGAGAAGTCCGAGTTCTTTCGTGACCGGGACGTCGTCAAGGCCCTTGCCGACAAGGGCTACACCGTGAAGACGGAGACCTCGGGCTCCTGGGCAATGGATCAACTCGCCCTCAAGGAGTTCGACTTCGCCTTCCCCAGCAGCAGTGAGCCCGCCCAGGAGATCGAGGCGGCGGCCGGTCTGAAGGGCGCACAGAACACCAAGCCCTTCTTCTCCCCGCTCGTCGTCATCGCCCGCCCGAACGCGGCCAAGGTGCTCTCCGAGCACGGCCTCGCCAAGATGACCGGCAAGAACTCCGGCACGCTCCTCCTTGGTCCTTACCTCAAGGCCGCCCAGGAGGACAGGACCTGGCAGGCCCTGCAGGGCGGCACCTCCGCCTATCCCGAGCTGATCGGCACGGTGTTCATCAAGACCACCGACCCGACCACCTCCAACTCCGGCGCGCTCTTCCTCGCCGCGACCTCCAATGTCGCCAACAACCTCGGAGTCGTCGGCGACGACGCCGCGATCGAGCGCACCGCGCCGCTCATGCACAAGCTGATCTCCGTGCAGGGCGCCCTGGAGCAGAGCACCGACGACCCCTTCCGGTCCTTCATCAGCGGCAGCGGCGAACCGCTCATCCTGGCCTACGAGTCCCAGGTGGCCTCCCTGCTCCAGATGAAGCAAGGAGCGGGGGACGCCGACATGGTGGTCTTCTATCCGGACACCACCGTCAACTCCCCGCACACCTTCGTGCCGATCAGCGACAAGGCCAAGGAGCTCGGCTCGCTGCTCGCCACCGACCCGAAGCTGCGCGCGCTGGCCGTCCGCCACGGCTTCCGCCCGCAGGAGGGCGTCGCCGAGTTCACCGCCGCGACCGCGCCGCACGCCGCGTACCTCAACCCGGAACTGACCGGCATCCGCCAGGTCGGCGCACCGACCGTCAAGATCCTGATGGCGCTGGCCGCGCGCGCCAAGGGATAGGGGGACCACCACACATGACACTGACACCGCCCGAGGACGGCCCGCTCGTCCTCACCGCCCCCGAGCCCGTCGCCCCCGTCAAGCGGGAGCAGGCCGCCGGCCTCGTACCGCTCCAGGACGGGGTGCGCGACGAGATGGCCCGCCGGGCCGGGGAGTACGTCGGCTCGCTCGCCGGGCTCGATGCCCGCTCCCCCGAGTTCGCCACCCGGATCGGGGAGATCGCCGGGCTCGGCTCGGCCGACATCCGCAGCGCCGCCCAGCAGTCCAACCGGATGCTGGAGCGGGCCGTACGGTCCCTCGGCCCGGACGGCGGCGCAGACGCGACCGCCCGCGTCGCGGGCTCGCTCGTCGAACTGCGGCGCACGGTCGAGGACCTCGACCCGCGCGACACGCCCGCCAAGGGCGCCCGCAGGCTGCTCGCGAAGCTGCCCGGCGGCAACAAGTTCCGCGACCACGTGGCCAAGTACGCCTCCTCGCAGGCCACGCTCAACCGGATCGTCGGCGCGCTGCGCGGCGGCCAGGACGAGCTGCGCCGCGACAACGCGGCCCTGCACACCGAGCGGACCCGCCTGTGGGAGACGATGGGCAAGCTCCAGGAGTACGCGGTCCTCACCGAGGCCCTGGACGGGGCCGTCGAGCAGCGGATCGCCGAGACCGGGTACGCCGATCCGCAGGCGGCGGACGCCATGCGCGCGGACGTGCTCTTCCCCGTCCGGCAGAAGCACCAGGACCTGCTGACCCAGCTGGCCGTCTGCGCGCAGGGGTACCTGGCGATGGACGTGGTGCGGCGCAACAACGACGAGCTGATCAAGGGCGTCGACCGGGCCGCCACCACCACCGTGTCCGCGCTGCGGATCGCGGTGATGCTGGCCTCCGCGCTGGAGACGCAGGGCAAGGTGATCGAGCAGGTCAACGCGCTGAAGGGGACGACGGAGGAGCTGATCCGGGGGAACGCGGAGATGCTGTCCTCGCAGAGCGGGGAGATCCAGCGGATCGCGGCGGATCCGGCCGTGGGGGCGGAGACCTTGCGGTCGGCGTTCGCGCAGATCTACGCGACGCTGGATGCGATCGACAGCTTCAAGGTGCAGGCCACCGAGAGCATGGCGGTGACGGTGGAGGCGCTGACGGGGGAGCTTCAGACTGCGTCCGCGTATCTTGCGCGGACGCGGACGGCCGGCGCGCTTGAGGGGGGTGCCCAGTGAGGGGGGTCGCGGGCTCCGCCCGGACCAGCGCCTCAAACGCCGGCGAGGCTGGAATTGTTGGTGACGCGACGGTTGCACGCGCGGGCATGCCCGGGCTCCGCCGGGCTGCGCTGGCCGGCGCCGCCGCGCTGGCCGTGCTCGCCGCGGCCACGGGCTGCACCTCGTCCGAAAAGCCGGACGCTCCGAAGGCGACCGCCTACAAGGAAGGGACCCTGCGGGTGTTGGCCTCCAGTGAGCTGGCCGACATGCAGCCGGTGCTGGAGCAGGCCAGGAAGGCTACCGGGGTCACGGTGAAGCTGACCTGGTCCGGGACTCTCGATGCCGTCGAGAAGATCGCTTCCGGCAAGGCCGACGGGCAGTACGACGCGATCTGGCTGTCCTCCAACGACTATCTGCGGCTGCGCCCCGAGGCCGTCGGGAAGCTGTCCAGCGAGACCCCCGTGATGTCCTCGCCCGTCGCGCTCGGCGTGAAGCCGCAGGCGCTGGCCCGGCTCGGGTGGAAGCCCGAAGAGGTCACCTGGTCGGCGGTCCACGAGGCCGTCGCCGCCGGGAAGCTGACGTATGGGATGACCGACCCCGTGCGTTCCAACTCCGGTTTCTCCGCGCTGATATCGGTGGCCTCCGGCCTGTCCGGCGCGCAGGCCGCGCTGACCGACGCGGACGTGAAGAACGCGCAGCCGCGGCTGAGGCAGTTCTTCACCGGGCAGAAGCTGACCTCCGGCTCCTCGGGCTGGCTGGCGACGGCGTACACCAAGCGCGGGGACGTGGACGCGCTGGTGAACTACGAGTCGGTGCTGCTGTCCATGAACCGGGACTCGAAGACGGACCTGACGGTCGTGCGGCCGCTCGACGGCGTGGTCACCGCCCACTACCCGCTGACCCTGCTGACCTCCGCCCCGGCCGGGGCCCGCGAGTCGGGCCGGACGCTGACCGAGTACCTGCGCGGGGCCGACGCCCAGAAGGCGATCACCGAGCGGACCTTCCGCCGGCCGGTGGCCTCCGGGGTCGCACCGGCCGTCGGGCTGAACGCCGACAAGCGGCGCGAGCTGCCCTTCCCGGGCACCCGCTCGGTCGCCGACGGGCTGCTGGCCAGTTACGAGAACGAGCTGCGCCGGCCCTCGCGCACCGTCTACGTCCTGGACACCTCGGGTTCCATGTCCGAGGAGGACCGCATCGGGCGACTCAAGTCGGCGCTCACCGAGCTGACGGGGAGCGGCAGTTCGGGCACCGGACAGCGCTTCCGCGACCGCGAGGAGGTGACGCTGCTCCCCTTCGGCGGCAAGGTGAAGGAGGTGCTGACGCACGTCGTCGAGCCGGGCAATCCGGGGGCCGCCCTGGACGCGATCCGCGGTGACGTGAAGTCGCTGACGCCCGAGGGGGGTACCGCGGTCTACAGCAGCCTGGAGGCGGCCTACCAGCACCTCGGCAAGGACGGGGCGGACGCGTTCACCTCGATCGTGCTGATGACGGACGGCGAGAACACCGAGGGCGTCGGGGCCAAGCACTTCGACTCCTTCTACGCCGCCCTGCCCGAGGACCAGAAGCGCACGCCGGTCTTCGCTGTGCTCTTCGGGGACTCGGACCGCAAGGAGCTCACCCACATCACCGAACTGACCGGCGGACGGCTCTTCGACGCCACCGGCGGCGACCGGTCCCTTAACGGGGCCTTCGAGGAGATCCGTGGCTACCAGTAGGCACAGCAGGCAGAGCAGACCGAGTGTGGCGGCCCGGGTGCTCGGCTACCTGGAGTCGAAGAAGAACCTGGCCGGCTGCACGTGCGGCGTGGCCGGCCTGGGCCTGACCGTCGCCGGGGTGGCGGGGACGTACTGGCCGGTGGTGGTCGCCGGTCTGTACGGGGCCGGCGCGCTGATCGCCCCGCCGGAGCGGGTCCCGCCGCCCCCTCCGGAGCCGGGCCGGCAACTGGACGCGATCCGGGAGCAGTACGAGCGGCTGCGCGAGTACGTGGCCGAGGTGGATCTGCCGCAGGCCGTCGCGGGTCCGCTCGCCGCGCTGCTGGAGCTGTACGGGGCGCTGCTGGAGCCGGGCTGGGTGGCCGACGCGCTGGCCACGGACCCGGAGGCGGTGCACGCGCTGTCGCGGGCCATCGCGCAGGACGTACCGGAGTGCGTGCACACGTACGACCGGACGCGCTGGTGGACGCGGTTCACGCCGGGCGGCGAGTCGCCGGAACGGCACCTGGAGCGGCAGCTGACGGTGCTGTACGAGGAGGCGGAACGCACGACGGCGGACCTCCGTGACACGGAGGCCCGCCGTCAGCAGACGCACACGACCTATTTGGAAGGTCGTGGGGAATCCGGTCGGGGACTCCCGCGTCTGACGGCCGGGGACTAGTCGGCCGTGGTATGTGTGGCCGGGGTTCAGCCCAGGCGCTCGACGAGCGCGTGGTACTGGTCCCACAGCTCCTTGGGGGTGTGGTCGCCGTAGGTGTTCAGGTGCTCGGGGACCAGGGAGGCCTCCTCGCGCCAGACCTCCTTGTCGACCGTGAGGAGGAAGTCGAGGTCGGCGGCCGGGATGTCCAGGCCGTCGGTGTCGAGGGAGGCGACGGTCGGCAGGATGCCGATCGGGGTCTCCACGCCCTCGGCGGTGCCCTCCAGGCGCTCGACGATCCACTTCAGGACGCGGCTGTTCTCGCCGAAGCCGGGCCACACGAACTTGCCCGCGTCGTTCTTGCGGAACCAGTTCACGTAGTAGATCTTCGGGAGCTTCGACTGGTCCTTGTCGGCGGCGACCTTGACCCAGTGGGCCATGTAGTCGCCCATGTTGTAGCCGCAGAACGGCAGCATCGCGAAGGGGTCGCGGCGCAGCTCGCCGACCTTGCCCTCGGCGGCGGCGGTCTTCTCGGAGGCGATGTTCGAGCCGATGAAGACGCCGTGGTTCCAGTCGAAGGACTCGGTGACCAGCGGCACGGCGGAGGCGCGGCGGCCGCCGAAGAGGATCGCGGAGATCGGGACGCCCTTGGGGTCCTCCCACTCGGGGGCGATCGTCGGGCACTGGGAGGCCGGGACGGCGAAGCGGGCGTTGGGGTGGGCCGCCGGGGTGCCGGACTCCGGGGTCCAGGCGTTGCCCTTCCAGTCGATGAGGTGCGCGGGCGCCTCTTCGGTCATGCCCTCCCACCAGACGTCGGAGCCGTCCGGGGTGAGCGCGACGTTGGTGAAGACGGTGTTGGCGTACATCGTCTTCATGGCGTTGGCGTTGGTGTGCTCGCCGGTGCCGGGGGCGACGCCGAAGAAGCCGGCCTCGGGGTTGATCGCGTACAGGCGACCGTCCTCGCCGAAGCGCATCCAGGCGATGTCGTCGCCGATGGTCTCGACCGTCCAGCCGGGGATCGTGGGCTCCAGCATGGCGAGGTTGGTCTTGCCACAGGCGGACGGGAAGGCGGCGGCGACGTAGGTGGCTTCACCCTGCGGCGGGGTGAGCTTGAGGATCAGCATGTGCTCGGCGAGCCAGCCCTCGTCACGGGCCATGACGGACGCGATGCGCAGGGCGTAGCACTTCTTGCCGAGCAGGGCGTTGCCGCCGTAGCCGGAACCGTAGGACCAGATCTCGCGGGTCTCGGGGAAGTGCGAGATGTACTTGGTGGTGTTGCAGGGCCACGGCACGTCGGCCTGGCCCTCGGCGAGCGGAGCGCCGAGGGTGTGGACGGCCTTGACGAAGAACCCGTCGGTGCCGAGCTCGTCGAGGACGGGCTTGCCCATGCGGGTCATGGTGCGCATGGCGACGGCGACGTAGGCGGAGTCGGTGATCTCGACGCCGATGGCGGAGAGCTCCGAGCCCAGGGGGCCCATGCAGAACGGGACGACGTACATCGTCCGGCCCTTCATCGAGCCGCGGAAGATGCCCTTCTCACCGGAGAAGAGGTCCTTCATCTCCGCCGGGGCCTTCCAGTGGTTGGTCGGGCCCGCGTCCTCTTCCTTCTCGGAGCAGATGAAGGTCCGGTCCTCGACGCGCGCGACGTCGGTCGGGTCGGAGGCGGCGTAGTACGAGTTCGGGCGCTTGGTCTCGTCGAGCTTCTTGAACGTGCCCTTGGCGACGAGCTCCTCGCAGAGGGCCTCGTACTCGGCCTCGGAGCCGTCGCACCAGACGATCCGGTCGGGCTCGGTGATCGCTGCGATCTCATCGACCCACGAGACGAGCCCTGCGTGCTCGGTGGGACGAGTCGTGCCGGAAGTGGGAGCCGCGTTGTCGCGCGCCACGATTGCTCCTTGTTGAGGGGTTTGTTTGGTGTAGGCCCCGTGGGGGCTGCGACCCGGATGCTTCGCGCTCCGCTCATCCGGTGTCGACCGCACTCATCTGATCATCCGGTGCGTGTGCGCATATGTCCAGGGGGCTTCTCACGTGAGCATCGCCACTCCGGTCAATCTTCCGTAAAGCTCACTAACGGAAACCTACGGACCCGTAGGTAGCATGGCCGCCATGACTTCTGACGCCGCTGCCGTGGCCGTACCGGATGCGCCGGATGCGCCGGAACCGGAAGCCAAGCCGCTGATGCGCGGCTGGCTGCACACGGGGATGTTCCCCACCGTGGTGATCGCGGGCCTGGTGTTGATGGCCTTCACCGACTCGACCCGGGCGCGGGTCGCGTGCGGGGTCTACATCCTCACGGCGTGCCTGCTCTTCGGCGTCAGCGCCGTCTACCACCGCGGCACCTGGGGCCCGCGCGGCGAGGCCATCCTGCGGCGGCTCGACCACGCCAACATCTTTCTGATCATCGCGGGCACGTACACCCCGCTGACCGTCCTGCTGCTGCCGCCCTCCACCGGGCGGACCCTGCTGTGGGCGGTCTGGATCGCGGCCGCCGCCGGCATCGCCTTCCGTGTCTTCTGGGTCGGCGCGCCGCGCTGGCTGTACACGCCGTGCTACATCGCCATGGGCTGGGCGGCCGTCTTCTTCCTGCCCGACTTCATGCGCACCGGCGGCATCGCCGTCCTGGTCCTGGTGATCGTCGGCGGCCTGCTGTACAGCGTGGGAGGGGTCATCTACGGGATGAAGCGCCCCAACCCCTCCCCCCGCTTCTTCGGCTTCCACGAGGTCTTCCACTCACTGACGCTGGCGGCCTTCGTGGCCCACTACGTCGGCATCTCGCTGGCCGCGTACTCGCACTAGGTCCGGCCCCGGCTCCGGCTCCGGCAGGCGAAGGCAGTCAGGGGAGAACCGTCCCCAACTGCTCGGCCAGCTCGGCCGGGTCCGTCGTAGGCCGTGCGCAGACGAAATGCCGACACACATACGCCGCCGGAAGCTCGCGTACGAGTGTGCGCTCGGCCAGCAGGGGGAACTCCCCCGCGCTGCCGTCCGCCGCGGCCGGCAGACCGACCGCCACCACGGCCCCCGGGGCCGTCCCCAGCAACGCGGTCCGGTGCAACTCCGCCCGCGCCGGGTCCTCGGGATGGCCGACGACCGCGACCTCGCGCGGCCCGTCGAGCAGCGCCTCGGCGACCGCCAGACCGTGCCCGATGAAGCGCGGGGCGCGCGGCCCGAGCGCCGCCACCACCCCGAGCGCCCGCTCGGCCGCCGTGCGGTGCGCCTGGGAGCCGGTGTGCGCGGCGTACGAGAGCAGCGCGCCCGCGGCGGCGGTCCAGCCGGAGGGGGCGGCCGTGTCGGTGGGGTCCTGGGGTCGGCGGATCAGTTGCTCGGCATCGTGCGCGGTGTCGTACAGCGACCCGTCCTCGGCGGTGAACAGGTCCAGCACCAGGTCCAAGAGGAACCCGGCGAACTCCAGCCAGACACCCTCGCCGGTGACGGCGGCGAGCGCCAGGAAGCCCTCGGCGACGTCGCCGTAGTCCTCCAGCACCCCCGCGTTGGCCCCGGCCCTGCCGTCCTTGCTGGTCCGCGCGAGCCGGGCCCGCCCGGCCGCCACGTCGAAGTGGACCCTGACCAGCAGATCGGCGGCCTCGGTGGCCCGGTCCACGAGGTCCGGCCGGTCGAAGAAGGCCCCGCACTCGGCGAGGGCCGCGATGGCCAGCCCGTTCCAGGCGGCCACGATCTTGTCGTCCCGGCCGGGCGCCGGACGCTGCGCGCGCGCCGCCAGCAGCCGCTCCCGGATCTCCGCGACCTTCCCGGCGTCGACGACGGGCCCTGCGGCCGGCAGTTGGAGCACCGACGCGCCGTGCTCGAAGGTGCCCTCCTCGGTCACCCCGAAGTACGCGGCCGCCAGCTCCCCGTCGGCCTCGCCGAGCGCATCGGCCAACCCGCCCGGCGTCCAGGCGTAGTACGCCCCCTCCACGTGCTTGCCGCTCAGCGGATCCTCGCTGTCGGCATCGAGCGCCGAGGCGAAACCGCCCTCGCCCGTGCGCAGTTCCCGGACCATGAAATCGGCCGTCTCCAGCGCCACCCGGCGGGCCAGGTCCGACCCGGTGGCCCGCCACAGGTGCGCGTACACCCGGCACAGCAGCGCGTTGTCGTACAGCATCTTCTCGAAGTGCGGGACGACCCACTCCCGGTCCACCGAGTACCGCGCGAAGCCGCCGCCGAGCTGGTCGTAGATCCCGCCCCGGGCCATCGCCTCGCAGGTGTCGGCGGCCATCTGCAGCGCCCCCTCGGACCCGGTCCGGGCGTGGTGGCGCAGCAGGAACTCCAGCACCATGGACGGCGGGAACTTCGGCGCGCCGCCGAACCCGCCGCGCGTGGCGTCGTACTCCCGTGTCAGACCGAGCAGCGCCCGCGCGAGCTCCTCGCCGCCGGGGAGGCCGCCCTTCCCGTAGTCCAGCTGCCGGCCCGCGAGGTCCCGTACGATCCGCTGCGCGACGTCGGCCACCTCCTCGGGGCGGCCCACCCAGGCGCTCCGCACGCCTTCGAGGACCTGCATGAAGGACGGCGAGCCGTGCCGGGGCTCGGGCGGGAAGTAGGTCCCGAAGTAGAACGGCTCGGCCTCGGGGGTCAGGAAGACGGTCATGGGCCAGCCGCCCTGCCCGGTGGCCGCCTGCACGGCCTCCATGTACACGGCGTCGATGTCGGGGCGCTCTTCGCGGTCCACCTTGATGTTGACGAAGTGCTCGTTCATGTACGCGGCGGACAGCTCGTCCTCGAAGGACTCGTGCGCCATGACGTGGCACCAGTGGCACGCCGAGTAGCCGACCGACAGCAGAACGGGCACGTTGCGCCGATGTGCTTCCTCGAAAGCCTCCGGCGTCCAGGGCCACCAGTCGACGGGATTGTCGGCGTGCTGAAGCAGATAAGGCGAGGTCACACCAGCCAACCGGTTCATGTGACCCAGCCTCTCACAGCGCCCTCGCCGGGCGGGCTTCGACGAGCCCGGCAAGGCCCCACCGGGGGTGGCAATCACGCTCGTGCGAAATCGGGCGCCTCGACATCGCGGGACAGTAGGCTGCGACCAGCAGCGCTGGACCTGTCGAGGCTCCTCGAAGGAGGCACACCATGACCGCCGAGATGGTGGCGCCCGCGTGGATGCACACCCAGATCAGCGCGGAGCAGTACGACTCGTGGTCCGAGGAACAGTGCGCCGGCATCGAGGTCGTGGACGGGATGGTCGTCGTGAGCCCGAGCGCCTCCAAGCGGCACAACCGGCCGGCCCGGATCCTGGCCAATGTCCTGGACGCCGCCGCAGGCCCGGACTGGAACGCCGATACGGACTTCGACGTCCGTCTGCAGGACGTTCCCCTCACCAACCGCCGTCCGGACGTCATCGTCTACCGGGCGCAGACCATCGACCTCACGCCCACCCGCCCCGAACACGTACTCCTGGTCGTCGAGGTCGTGTCGCCCGGCTCGGAGACCACGGACCGGATCGTGAAGGTGGACCAGTACGCCAAGGCCGGCATCCCCTTCTACTGGCGCATCGAGCAGGCCGCCACCGGTGTCCCGATCGTCTACACCTACGCTCTCGACCCCGCCACCAAGGCCTACAGGGACGGCGAGATGTTCACCGGCGTGATCAAAGCTGCCGCGCCTTTCCCCGTCACTGCCGATCTGGGAGCCATCTGACGGCGCGGGGATTTCCTCACGCGGCGCGCCCGGATCAGCGCCGAAGGAGCGGGGCCAGGTCGCGGGTCCAGGTGTCGCGGGTCCGGATCCAGGTCGCGCCGCAGCCGGCGCGGGCCGGGGTGGCGAGGTCCTCGTGCCGGGCGGGGGCCGCGCCGTAGACCGCGCAGCGGTGGGCCTCCGCGCGTTCGGCGTCGGGGGCGTGCTCGTCCTGCGGGTCCGTCTCGGGAGCGTCGGCCGCCGCGAGGTCGTAGCCCCGGGCGGCGGTCAGGAGGGCCGTCTCGCCGCTCTTTCCCTCGCCCAGCAGCATCAGCCGGGCGAAGCGGTCGGCGGCGTCCTCCTCGGCCCGGTCGCCCTCGTCCGGAAGGTCCAGCGCGTCGAGCAGCGCGTGGCCCGCCTCGTGGTAGAGCGTCTCCCGGACGAGGTCGGAGAGCGCCTCGTCCCCGGTCGCGGTCCCGGCTCCGGCCCCGGCCCGCCTCAGCAGCTCCAGGTCCTCGGTGAAGTCGTCGTAGCAGAGCTCGATGCGGTGGGCGTCGGGGTCGTATCCGGTGCCCTCGCCCGCGCAGGAGCGGGAGACCACCGTGACCCGGTACGGGAGGTCGACGTAGGCGTTCAGCTGGTCCACGGACATCGTGTCGATCCCCCACTGCTTCAGGAACCGGGCACTCTCGGCGTCTGCGGCCGCGGCCTTCTCGTGCCGCACCACCACGAACCCCTTCTCGGGCAACGGCACTTCACACGCCGTCGCCGTCGCCGACAGCGACAGCAGCGCCGCGCACAGTCCCCACGCCACCCGGCGTTTCTCCATCCGGCCACCATAAGCGACCGAATCTGCTGCAACTCCCTCTGAACTAGCTCAGATTCTCTCGCGCTCGCCCGAGTCCCGACGGACACTTGGGGCACGGTTGCGGAGCCAGCTCTCTGAGGGGATGCCGATGCGGGACAGCCATCGCAGTGAGGCCGAACGACTGTTGGGCCGGGCCATCGACGAGGAGGCCCGGCGGACGGTGCCCGCGGCGGGCGGGCCCGAGCCCTCCCCGAACAAGGCGGCGCTGCTGGCCCGCGGCAAGGAGGCGCTGGACGCCCTCGCGGCGAGCGCGGCCCCCGAGTACGAGGCGTACGTACGGGCCCTGGACGAGGCGGCGGCCGGGGACGAGTCGATCGGCGACGCCTTCCGCCGCACCAACACCTCAACGGCACTGCTCGTGACGGCCGTTGCCGCGCTCGCCGCGGCCGGGGCGGACCTCGCCTTCGGGGTCGCCGTGGGCACCTCGCTGACGGCGGGCGCCATCGCCGGGGTCGCGGGGGCCACGGCGACGGTCGCCAAGGTGACGGCCCTGCACCTGCCGGCCGCGAACCGCCGCGCCGGGCAGCTGGGCCGGCCCGGCGGGGTCGAGCAGCTCAGGCTCCAGTGGCTGTCGGCCCTGGAGGTGCGCGGGATCCGCCCGTTCCTGGAGCAGCAGCGCACGGTCGCCGCGGCGGCGCGCGCGCCCCGCAGCGGCAACGGCATCCCGCCGCGCCGGACCGTCGACCGCAGCGCGGAAGCCCGCCGGCGCAGCGCCCTGGAGCAGTCTTTCGGACAACTCCCGCACCGGGACGAGGCGTTCGCCGGGCGGAAGGCGGAGCTGACCCGGATCGCGCAGTGGGTGCAGGCCGCCCGGGCCAGTACGGACACCCGGCCGGTGGTCGTGGTGCTGCACGGCGAGCCCGGGGTGGGCCGCACCACGCTGGCACTGCGGGCGGCCCACGAGCTGCGGGACCAGTTCCGGGGCGCCTGCGTGGTGGACCTGCGGGGCGGCTCCACGGGATCCCCGGGGCCAGGGGGCACCGGCGGCGGCACCGGCGGCGGCTCCGGCGGCGGCGAGGCCCCGCTGCCGACCCGGGAGGCACTGCTGCACCTGCTGAACCGGCTGGGCGCCCCGCGCGAGCAGCTGCTCTTCCGCGACGGCGCCTCGGCGGAGCAACAGGTGCGCAGGCTCGGCGAGTTGTACCACCAGCACCTGCAGGGACTCCCGGTGACGGTGGTGCTCGACGACGCCGTGGACGTGGCCCAGGTACGGCTCCTCGTACCGGAGCGCTCCGAGAGCCTCGTGCTGGTCACCGCGCGGGAGCCGCTGGAGCTGCCCGCGGACCTGCCGGCCTGGGTGCACCAACTGCCGGTGACGCGCCTGGCGGAGCCGGAGGCGGCCGAGGTGCTGCGCTCCGGGGCGCGGGCGGCGGGCGGGGCGGCGGCCGGGGCCGCGGCGGAGGCCGGGCTGTTGGAGCTGGGCGCGGGACTGCCGCTCGCGCTGCGGGTGCTGGCGCCCCTCGGCTCGGCGCGGGCCTCGGACGGCGGCTCGGGGGCGGGCGCGCAGGCCTCCCTGGAGCAGGCCCTGGACCTGGCCTACGTACGCCTCCCCGAGGAGCGGCGTCGGCTGCTGCGCCGCCTCACCCTGGCCGGCCGGGCCTCGCTCGGCGCGGCGGCCGCCGCCGCGCTGATCGACGCGGACCGGGCGGAGGCCGGGCGGCTGCTGCGCGAGCTGGCGGACGCGGGGCTGCTGGACCACGTACGCGGTGAGCGGTTCCGCATGCACGACGCGGTCCGCTCGTACGCGGCGGCGCGGCTCGCCGCGGACGAGGACCGGGCCGAGGCGGCGGCCGCGCACGAGCGGCTGATCCGCAACTACGCGCAGCTCGCGGACTCGGTGATCCGCATGGTCGACGGGAAGATGTCCACCCGGGCCAACCACTTCGACGGCCACGGCTTCCCCTCCCTGGACGCGGCCCTGCGCTGGCTGGACGACGAGTCGAGTTTCATCACGGTGGCGCTGCGGCACTCGGAGGGCGTGGACCAGCGGGCGGTGCTGGACCTGCTCGGCGCACTCTGCGACTTCTGCCTGCTGCGCGGGGACCTGTACCGGCTCGGGGAGATCAACGAGCTCACCCAGGCGGTGGAGGCCGGGGGCCAGGGGCTGCTGGGGCGCTCGGTGCAGTGGCGCACGGGCATCGCGGCCCGTCAGCTCGGCGACCTCGACAAGGCCCGCACCACCCTGACCTCGGTCGTCGACCAGTACATGGAGGCCCGCCAGGAAGCGGGCGCGGGCATGGCCCTCATCTCCCTCGGCATCACCCTGCACCACCAGGGCAACCTCCCCGAGGCGGCCGCCCGCATCCGCGAGGCCCTCGCCCTGCAGACGCCCGAGGAACTGGCGGGCGACCGGGCCTGGGGGCTGCACGCCCTCGCGGCGGTCGAGCGCGACCTCGGACGCCTGGCGGAGGCGCGGCGGCTGCTGGGGCAGTCCCTGGCCCTGCACCGGGAGAGCGAGAGCGTGCACGGCGAGGCCTGGGCGCACTTCCAGCTCGGGCAGGTGCACCTGCGCCTGGGCGAGGTGGACCGGGCGGAGGCGGAGCTGCGCCTGGCCCTGGACCTGTACGGGCGCACGCGCGACGACCGTGGCGAGGCCTGGGCGCTGACCCAGCTCGGCCGGGCCCGGGTGGTCGACGGGGACCCCGGCGCGGCGGTGGAGCGGCTGCGCGAGGCGCTCGCCCGGCACCGGGAGGCGGAGGACGCGCGCGGCGAGGCGTGGACGCTGTTCTACCTCGGGCAGGCGCTGGAGGAGGACGGCGAGCGCGACCGGGCGATACGGGAGCTGGAGCGGGCCCGCACGATGTTCTCCCGGATGCGGGACGTGTACGGGCTGGCCCACGCCCGCCACCACTCGGGCCGGGTGACGCGCGACCAGCGCGCCGCCCAGACGGGCAACCTGAAGAACTCCGGCTTCGCCCGCCAGCTGCTGGTGGACGCGCGGGCGGACTTCCGGCGCATCGGCCTGGCCCACGGCGAGGCCTGGACCTGCCTGGAGCTCGCGGTCGTCGACGCGGGCAACGCCAAGATCGCGCAGGCGCTGAGCCTGTGCGAGGAGGCGGTCCGGCTGTTCATCTCGTACGGGGACCGGCGCGGCGAGGACTGGGCCCGCTTCCTGCGCTGCACCCTGCTCCCGTACGCGCTCCCGAGCGCCCCGGAGGAGGCCCGCGCCGAGCTCGGCCGCCTGGTCGGAGCCCCGCACCCGCTGCGGGACGGCCGCCTGGAGGACTGCCTGGAGACGTACGGCCTCATCCTGGCCCGCGGTGTGGACCCCTCGGAGGGCTGGCAGGCCTGGCGCCTCTCCCTGGTCCCGAACCTGCACGCGCAGGAGATCATGGGAGTCCCGGCCTGAGGCCCGCGCCCCGGGGGGCCGGGTGAGAACGCGTCGAATCCGCCGCCCCGCCCCTTTCCGGGGCGGTGGCGGCGCTCGCGCGAGCGGGTGCCTTACGGCCGGGAGCCGTCCTGGCCCGCGGTCGGGGCGGGCTCGGGGGCCTCCTTGAAGTCCACCCGGCCCATGTGCCGGCTCATCGACTTCATCAGGCCCCACACCCCGAGGGCGAGGGCCGCGAAGACGATGAAGCCCAGGATTCCGGGGGTCACCTTGTTCTTGTCGAAGGTGTCACCCGCCAGCGGAAGGATCTGGGTCAGAGCAGCCTGCGTAGCGTTCATGGCTAGGCATTCTCCCGGATGCCCGCGAAGAGGTCGGACTCGGGGAGGGAAGTGTCGACGAGCGACTTCGCCAGCTCGTACTCCTCCGTCGGCCAGACCTCCTTCTGGAGATCCATCGGGACGCGGAACCAGCCGCCGTCGGGGTCGATCTGCGTGGCGTGCGCGATGAGCGCCTTGTCACGGATCTCGAAGAAGTCCGCGCAGGGGACGTGCGTGGTCAGGGTCCGCTCGGTGCGCTCGAACTCCTTCCACCGCTCCAGCCACTCGCCGTACGGGGACTCCATGCCGCGCGAGAGCAGCGCCTCGTGCAGGGCGATGGTGCGCGGCTTGTTGAAGCCCTGGTTGTAGTACAGCTTCTGCGGCTGGTACGCCGGGCCGAACTCGGCCTCCGGGTACTTCTCGGTGTCGGCCGAGCCGTCGAAGGCGACCATCGAGATCTTGTGGGTCATGATGTGGTCGGGGTGCGGGTAGCCGCCGTTCTCGTCGTACGTGGTGACGACCTGCGGTCTGAAGGCGCGGATCTTCTTCACCAGGCGGCCGGCCGCCTCGTCGATGTCCTCCAGTGCGAAGCACCCCTGGGGCAGCGGCGGCAGCGGGTCGCCCTCCGGAAGCCCGGAGTCGACGTATCCCAGCCATTCCTGCTGCACGCCGAGGATCTCGCGCGCTTCGTCCATCTCCTTGGCGCGGACCTCGTGGATGTGCTCCTCGATGTACTTGTCACCCTGGAGCTTGGGGTTCAGGACGGAGCCGCGCTCGCCACCGGTGCAGGTCACGACCAGCACGGGCACCCCCTCGGACACGTACTTGGCCATGGTGGCCGCGCCCTTGCTCGACTCGTCGTCGGGGTGGGCGTGGACGGCCATCAGTCGAAGCTGCTCGGTCAAGACAGGATCCTCTGTGATTCGTCAGGGTGGGCGGCTTCTATAGTGACCGAATCGGGGGACGGAAAATTCCTGGGGTGGGCCTGTGACGGCCCGGTCCCGCCCTCTCGAAAGGATCGATCAATGAGCGCGGTGCGCGAGGGACTGCCCGAGGGCCGGTACGGCCGGTCGGCGGACGAGCGTGCGGACCGGAAGCTCAAGATCGTCGGGTCGGTGCTGGGCGTCGCGCTGCTGGGCGCGGTCGGCTGGATCGGCTGGGACTACGTCGCCGGGCAGACCGTCAGCGCCGAGGTGATCAAGTTCCAGATCGTCTCGGACACCGAGGTGAAGGTGCACCTGGAGGTGCGCAAGGAGGCCTCGGTCGCCGGGGTGTGCACTCTGAGCTCACAGAACAAGGAGCACGGCGAGGTGGGTCGCGCGGACTTCACCTTCGCGCAGAAGGACACGCGCGTCGACGAGGTCGTCTCGCTGAAGACCACCGGCCGGGCCGCGGTGATCGAGCTCGTCGGCTGTCGTCCCGCCGCCTCGAAGAGCTGACGGATCCGGTCGTTCCGCGGGGAACACGCCCGGGGTGACCTGGTGCGCGGGCCGGGGCCCGGGCGCGTGGCCGGGGTGATCGGGGACCGCCGGGACGCCTTCGGGTCCTCCCCCTTTTCTTCCCGAATTGTTAGGCTCGTGGTTTCGTCCGCCGCTGGCGGCCATGTAGTCCCCCTGTACCGACGAGGAGCACCCGTGACCCAGACGAGCGAAAGCGTCACCTGGCTGACCCAGGCGGCGTACGACCAGCTGAAGGCGGAGCTGGACTACCTCTCTGGTCCCGCACGCACGGAGATCGCGACGAAGATCGCTGCTGCCCGTGAGGAAGGTGACCTCCGTGAGAACGGCGGTTACCACGCGGCCAAGGAGGAGCAGGGCAAGCAGGAGCTTCGCGTCCGCCAGCTGACGCAGCTCCTGGAGAACGCCAAGGTCGGCACCGCGCCCGCCTCCGACGGCGTGGTGGCCCCGGGCACCCTGGTCAAGATCGCCTTCGACGGCGACGAGAGCGACACCATGGAGTTCCTGCTGGCCTCGCGCGAGTACGCGTCCTCGGACTTCGAGACCTACTCGCCGCAGTCCCCGCTGGGCAGCGGCGTGATGGGCAAGACGATCGGCGAGGACGCCGAGTACGAGCTGCCGAACGGCAAGAAGGCCTCCGTCAAGATCCTCGACGTCAAGCCCTTCACCGGCTGATCACCCCCCTGTTTTCGAAGGAAAGAAGCCCGGCCGGGTCTCCCCCGGCCGGGCTTCTTTGCGCTGCCGCGTCCTACGCCGTCGCCGAGCGGTACTTGCGGACCGCCAGCGTGCGGAAGACCAGGATGATCAGCAGCGACCACAGGACGGACGCCTGGATCGGGTGCTGCATCGGCCAGGCCTGCGGGGCCTCGTAGCCCGGCGGGAGGTTGCCGAAGAGCAGGCGGGCCGCCTGGACGGTGGCGCTGAAGGGGTTCCACTCCGCGATGTGCCGCAGGAAGGTCGGCATGTTGTCGGAGGGGACGAACGCGTTCGAGATGAACGTCAGCGGGAAGAGCCAGATCAGCCCGCCCGAGGTGGCCGCCTCCGGGGTGCGTACCGACAGGCCGATCAGGGCGCCGATCCAGGAGAACGCGTAACCGAGCAGGAGCAGCAGGGCGAAGCCGGCGAGCACCTTGCCGATGTTCTCGTGGGTGCGCCAGCCGACGATGAGGGCCACGATCGCCAGGACGACGACGGTGAGCGTCGTCTGGACGAGGTCGGCGAGGGTACGGCCGGTGAGGACCGCGCCGCGGGCCATGGGCAGTGAGCGGAAGCGGTCGATGAGGCCCTTGTGCATGTCGTCCGCGATGCCCGCGCCCGCGCCGGCCGTGGCGAAGGTGACGGTCTGGGCGAAGATGCCCGCCATCAGGAACTCGCGGTATGCGGCGGGCGAGGTGCTGCCGCCGACGCTGATCGAGCCGCCGAAGACGTAGCTGAAGAGGACCACGAACATCACCGGCTGGATCACGCCGAAGATGATCATCTCGGGGATCCGGGACATCCGGATGAGGTTGCGCTTGGCCATCACGAGCGAGTCGCTGACGCCCTGGGTGATGCCCCCGCGCGGGCGCGGGGCGGTCAGTTCCGGGGTCGGGGAAGTGATGGTCACTTGGCCGCCTCCTTGCGCGCCTTGCGGCCCTTGGCCTTGGCCTTGGCCTGGCCCATGCTCTTGCCCGCGGCGTCCGCCGGGGTCTCGCCCGGGTCGCCGTTGTCCTCCCTCGTCAGCTCGGCCGCGTGGCCGGTCAGCGAGATGAACACGTCGTCGAGGGTGGGTCGGCGCAGGCCGATGTCGTCGATCTCGATGCCCCGCGCGTCGAGCTCGCGGATGACCTCGGCCAGCAGCTTGGCGCCGCCCGAGACGGGGACGGTCAGCTTGCGGGTGTGCTCCTCGACGGCGGTCTCGCCCTTGCCGAAGCCGGCGAGGACCTCCCGCGCGCTCGTCATGTGCTCGCGCTCGTGGACGACGACCTCGACGCGCTCGCCGCCCGTGCGGGCCTTGAGCTGGTCGGAGGTGCCGCGGGCGATGACCTTGCCGTGGTCGACCACGCAGATGTCGTGGGCGAGGTGGTCGGCTTCCTCCAGGTACTGGGTGGTGAGCAGCAGGGTGGTGCCGCCCGCGACCAGTTCCTGGATGATCCCCCACAGCTGCTGGCGGTTGCGCGGGTCGAGTCCGGTGGTCGGCTCGTCCATGAACATCACGGGCGGGCTGACGACCAGGGCGGCCGCGAGGTCGAGGCGCCTGCGCATGCCGCCGGAGTACGTCTTGGCGGTGCGGTCGGCGGCGTCGGAGAGGTTGAAGCGCTCCAGCAGCTCGTCGGCGCGGGCCTTCGCGGCCTTGGACTTCATCTGGTAGAGCTGGCCGACCATGTGGAGGTTCTCGCGGCCGGTGAGGTACTCGTCGACGGCGGCGAACTGGCCGGAGAGGCCTATCGCGCGGCGGACCTCGTTGGGGTGCTTGAGTACGTCTATGCCCGCGACGACGGCCCTGCCGCTGTCGGGCTGGAGGAGGGTGGTCAGGACGCGCACGGTCGTTGTCTTGCCCGCGCCGTTGGGGCCGAGGAGGCCCAGGACGGTGCCTTCGGGGACATCGAGGTCCACGCCGTCCAGAGCCCGTACATCGCCGAAGGTCTTGACCAGATTTTCGGCGTAGATGGCGCCTGGCATATGAATTCTCCCAGTGCGGAAATCGGGGTCTGATTGTCGGCCATGAGGCGGGTCAGGACCTAGTGCTGTGGCCGGGAAGGTTTGCCGGGGCGCGGTGTCCGGTGCGGTGCATCGCAAGGCGGAGGACCGCGTCTCGTACTGGACGTACGTGCGCGGTCCGACAACACGGCGAGGTGCCGTACCGGGCGCCGCGACGCGGTGAACCTTTCCGGTCACAGCACTAGAGGTCGTCGCGTCTCAGCTCATGACCCTGTAACCCGCGTTGTGCAGCGACCGCGCGACCTCCGCGCAGTGGTCCAGGCCCTTCGTCTCCAGGTGCAGTTCCACCTCCACCTCGGTGAGCCCGAGCCGCGGGTCGGTCCGTACGTGGCTCACGTCCAACACGTTCGCATCCACCACTGACAACACCCCCAGGAGCCCGGCGAGGGCCCCCGGCCGGTCCGCCACGCGCAGCCGCAGCGACAGGTAGCGGCCCGCCGCCGCCATGCCGTGCCGCAGGATCCGCTGGAGCAGCAGCGGATCGACGTTGCCGCCGGACAGGACGGCGACGACCGGGCCGCCGCCGTACAGCTCGGGCTCGCTCAGCAGGGCGGCCACCGGGCTGCACCCGGCCGGCTCGACCACCAGCTTGGCCCGCTCCATGCAGAGCAGCAGCGCGCGGGAGAGCGCGTCCTCGGAGACCGTGCGGACGTCGTCGAGGAGTTCGCCGATGATTTTGAAGGGGATGTCGCCGGGGCGGCCGACCTTGATGCCGTCCGCCATCGTGCTCGGGTGGTCGATCGACACCGGGTGCCCGACCTTGAGCGAGGGCGGGTACGCGGCCGCGCCCGCCGCCTGGACGCCGATGATCCGCACGTCCGGCCGCAGCGACTTCACCGCGACCGCGACACCGGCCGCGAGACCGCCGCCGCCGATGCCCACCAGGATGGTGCGCACCTCGGGGCACTGCTCCAGGATCTCCAGGCCGACCGTGCCCTGGCCCGCGATGATGTCGCGGTGGTCGAAGGGGTGGATGAACACCGCCCCGGTGCGGTCCGCGTAGTCCTGCGCGGCGGCGAGCGTCTCGTCGACGACCTGCCCGTGCAGGCGCACGTCGGCGCCGTAGTCCCGGGTCGCGGCCACCTTCGGCAGCGGGGCCCCGAACGGCATGAAGACCGTCGAGTGGACCCCCAGGAGGGAGGAGGCCAGGGCCACGCCCTGCGCGTGGTTGCCGGCGCTGGCCGCCACCACGCCGGCGGCGCGCTGCTCGGGGCGCAGGCCCGCGATGCGCACGTACGCTCCGCGCAGCTTGAAGGAGCCGGTGCGCTGGAGGTTCTCGCACTTGAGGTGGACCGGGGAGCCGGTGAGGGCGGACAGGTGCCGGCTGCCCTCCATCGCGGTGACCCGGGAGACGCCCGAGAGCATCTTCTGAGCCCCCCGGATGTCGTCGAGGATGACCTGCGGGACGGGCTCGGGCACGCGGTAGTTCATGCGGCCAGTCTGGCAGCCCGCGCGGATCGCGGCGCCGTGACGAAGGCCTGGAGAGGCTCTCGCGAGAGCCCGGAGAAAGGGCGGAATCCGGCCATCCGGGACACCCCGGCAGCCTTGCTCCGTACTGGCCGTATCAGTTCTTGTACGAGGAGTACGAGCCGCCGCGCGTCCGCGTACTCTGTCCCCCATCCTTGTCGGCCCCACGCGAAGAGAGCCCACGGCCATGCCCTCCATCCCGGCCAGTTCCGACCTGCCCGCGCCGGCCGGCGCGCCCGCCGAAGCCGGTCTCCTCGACGCGCTCCAGCACCAGGTGGCGGTCTTCGCCCGGCGCGCCGAGCAGACCCGCCTGGGCGGGATCGGCCAGGCCCGCAACTCGATGGACCGGGCCGCGTACCTGCTGCTGAACCGGCTCGACCTGGAGGGGCCGATGGGCGTCAAGGCGCTCGCCGGCGGCATGGGCATCGACTCCTCCACCGTCACCCGGCAGGTCGCGCCGCTGGTCGACAGCGGCCTGGTCAAGCGGACCTCGCATCCCGAGGACGGCCGGGCCGTGGTGCTGGCGCTGTCCCCGCGCGGGCTGTCGCGGCTGGAGGAGGTCCGCTCCTCGCGGCGCGAGCTGATGGCGCGGGTGACGGAGGGGTGGAACGAGGAGGAGCGCGAGGTGTTCACCTCGCTGCTGACCCGCTTCAACCTCTCGCTGTCGGAGCTGATGGCGGCCGTGGCCGAGGCCGGGCCCGCGTCCTGAGGCGTGTCTCCATCCGGAGTTCGTCCGACCTCTTGACCCGGGTGGACCCGCAGGCCGCACTATGTGGCCTGTGGACCACCGTTCGGGCCGCTACGTGGAGTTCGAGGCCTTCGTCGCGGGCGCGGCGGGGCGGCTCCTGCGCGTCGCGATACTGCTGACGGCCGAGCCCGAGGCCGACGCCCCCCTCGCGCGCACCCTGCTCGACGGCGCGCTGGCCCGTACGTACGCGAACTGGCGCCGGCTGCGCGGGGACGACCCGTACGACCACACCCGCCAGGAGCTGTGCGCCTCCTACGCCCGCGTCGCCTGGCGCCACCACGGAGGTACGGGCGTACTCGCGCGGCTGGGCCCGCTGGAGCGGCTCGTGCTGGTGCTGCGGATCTACGAGGGGGTCGCCGAGGAGGTCACCGCGGCGCAGCTGGGCCTGCCGGTCGAGCGGGTCCGGGCGCTGTGCCACCGGGCGGTGTCCGCGATGAGGTCCCGGGAGGCGGCGTGAGCGGGGTCCCGGATCGTAAGGAAGCTCAGGTCAGGCGGCTGATGGATGGCCCGTACCCGGTGGTCCCGGCCGGGCTCGCGGCCGGTGCGGCCGCGCGCGGGGACCGACTGCGGCGGCGGCGCCGAGCCTTGCGGCGGGCCTGCTGGACCCTGCTGTTCGCGGTGGTGGTGGCCCTGCTGGTGTGGGCCTCGCTGACCCACGCGTGGACGACCCCGTCGAGCGGAGTCTCCCCGCCGCTGGAGGGCTGGTAGCCGGGCGTCGAACGCCGGCGGGGCTGGACATGCCCGGCGGAGCCGGAGAGCACGGCCACGGAGGCGGCGTTGCCGCCGTGGTGGTGGCGCTCCCGGCCCGCGGGCCGGGAGCGCCACCGACCGGCAGGGCCTAGCCCAGGGCCTGGGTCAGGTCCGCGATGAGGTCGTCGGCGTTCTCGATGCCGACGGAGAGGCGGATCAGGTCCGCCGGGACCTCCAGGGCCGAGCCGGCCACCGAGGCGTGGGTCATGCGGCCCGGGTGCTCGATGAGGGACTCGACGCCGCCGAGGGACTCGGCCAGGGTGAAGATCCGGGTGCGGCCGCAGACCGCGACGGCCTCCTCCTCGCCGCCGGCGACACGGAAGGAGATCATCCCGCCGAAGTTGCGCATCTGCTTGGCGGCGATCTCGTGGCCCCGGTGCTCGGGCAGGCCCGGGTAGAGGACCTGGGTGACCTTCGGGTGGCGCTGGAGCACCTCGACGATCTTGGCGGCGTTCTCCGCGTGCCGGTCCATGCGCACGGCCAGCGTCTTGATGCCGCGCAGCACGATCCAGGAGTCGAAGGGGCCGGCGACGGCGCCCATCGCGTTCTGGTGGTAGGCCAGCTCCTCGCCGAGCGCCTCGTCGGCGGTGACCAGCGCGCCGCCGACGACGTCGGAGTGCCCGCCCATGTACTTGGTCAGCGAGTGCACGACCACGTCCGCACCCAGGGCCAGGGGCTGCTGGAGGTAGGGGGACGCGAAGGTGTTGTCCACGACCAGCTTGGCGCCGGCCGTCCGCGCGATGTCGGCGACGACGGCGATGTCGGTGATGCCGAGCAGCGGGTTGGAGGGGGTCTCGACCCAGATGACCTTGGTCTTCGGGGTGAGCGCGGCCCGTACGGACTCCGGGTCGGAGGTGTCGGCGACCGACCACTCGACGCCCCAGCGGGAGACGACCTTCGCGAAGAGGCGGAAGGTGCCGCCGTAGGCGTCGTTCGGGATGACCACGTGGTCGCCCGGGGAGAGCAGCGTACGCAGCAGGCAGTCCTCGGCGGCGAGCCCGGACGCGAAGGCGAGGCCGCGCCGGCCGCCCTCCAGCGCCGCGAGGTTCTCCTCCAGCGCGGTACGCGTCGGGTTGCCGCTGCGGCTGTACTCGTAACCGCCGCGCAGGCCGCCCACGCCGTCCTGCTTGTACGTGGACACCTGGTAGATCGGGGGTACGACCGCGCCGGTCTGCGGGTCCGCGGTGTTGCCCGCGTGGATCGCGCGGGTCTCGAAGCTCTGGTGCTCGTGGCTGTCGTCGCTCATGGGGCAGATGCTATGCCCCGGGCGGTGCGCGGTCCTCCTCCGTATTGCTCCGTATTGGCCTTCGGCCGGGTGCGTCTGGTTCGCTGGGGGGCATGGAGATTCTGTTGTTCCTGCTCGCGATGGGCCTGGTCCTGGCCGCCGTCAGTCCGTATCTACGGCGCAGGCGGGGCGGTCTGCGCCTGGTCGCACCCGGCAGTCCCGACGCCGCCGACCCCGCGGACTACGGATTCGGCCTGCAGGAGGAGCTCGACATCCGGATCCCCGGCCCCGACCAGGACCTGATGGACGCGCTCGACAACGTCCAGCGCACCGGGCAGTGGCAGGCCGCCTCCGCCCTGCTGGCCGGCACCCCGAAGGAGGGCGAGCTGCGCTGGCAGCGCGTCCAGGCCTTCGGCGGCGCGGCCGCGCTGGAACTCGTACGGCAGCCCGGAGCGGGCGCGCGGTGGCTCAAGGCGTGGCGGCTGGAGTCGCCCAAGGACGCGGGCGGCGCGCAGGTGCACGCGGAGCTGCTGGTGCAGCAGGCGTGGCGGCACTCGGGCGGCGTCGGCTCCGACGACCACCGGATCATCCTGGAGGAGGCCCGGGAGTCGTGCCGCACGGCCGCGCTGCTGGCCCCCGGCGACCCGGTCCCGTACATCACCGAGCTCGCGATCGGGCGGGCGCTCGCGTACTCGGAGGCGGAGTTCGACACGCTGTGGGCGCGGGTCATCGACCGGGCCCCGCAGCACATGGGCGCGCACCTGGCGGCGCTGAACTACTGGTGCGAGAAGTGGCACGGCTCGCGCGAGAAGGCCGACGCCTTCACGCACGCGGCCGCGGCGCGCGCCCCGCAGGGCTCGCTGCTGGCGGCGCTGCCGCTGTTCGCGGTGTACGAGCACATCCCCGACGTCGTCATGGTGCGCAGCTTCTGGGAGAGCGCGGTCGTGACGCGGGCGGTGGAGGGCGCGCTGTACGCGGTGCACAGCGCCCGGCCGGACGACCCGATGCTGGCGCACGTACGGCACATGCTGCTGTGGTGCCTGGTCAACATGGAGCGCTGGGCGGAGGCCATGGAGCAGGTGCGGCACGTGGACGGGTACGTCGGCGCCCTGCCCTGGTCGGCCTCGGCGGACCCGGCGGCCTCGTACGCGGTGTACCGCGCCCTGGCGGTGGCGGGCTACGAGGCGAACGGCGGCTCCCCGGCGACGCTGCCGCGGTGACGCCGACGTGGTGACGCGCTGCCGCGGACGCGGACGCGGACGCGGACGGGGGGCTCCTGGTGGGCCCCCCTTCGCAGCGGCAAAACCCCTCCCCATAAGGTGCGCGTAAATAACGCACCGTCCCGTGGGGGGATCTGTTCATATGGGCGCTTCGCTGCGCGCCTCGCGCGCCCTTGCCCTGCTCGCAGGCTTCTATCTGCTCGGCCTCGTACTGCTGGCCGTACTCGCCGGTATCGACATCGCTCTCGCGACGGCGGGGCTGCGCGGGCCGGCCCTCTCCAAGCTCCTCGCCGTCTCCGCCGTCCTCGCCGTCCCGATCGTGCGCGGCATGTTCATGCTCCGCACGCCCAAGGGCGACCCGGTCCCCGGCGTGCCCGTCACCGAGCGGCAGGAACCGGTCCTGTGGCGGACGGTGCGGGAGGTCGCCGAACAGGTCGGCACCCGCGCGCCCGACGAGATCGTGCTGATCGCCGAGGTCAACGCGGCCGTCAGTGAGGACTCCAAGCTGCTCGGCCTGCTCCCCGGCACCCGCCGGCTCTACCTCGGACTGCCCCTGATGACGGGCCTGGACGAGATGCAGCTGCGGGCCGTGCTCGCGCACGAGATGGGCCACTACGCCAACCTCGACACCCGCCTCACCCCGCTGATCGCGCGCGGCCGCGCCCAACTGCTGCGTACGATCGGGCACTTCAACGACCGGGCCGATGCCAAGGTGGCCAAGGAGCGTGCGCGGCAGGAGAAGCGGGCCGAGAAGCGGATCGCGTCCGGCAAGAAGCCCAAGGCCGTCGACACGAGCGGCGACGGTGCCATGTACCGCGCGATGGCCGCGCTCTACACGGCGTACGGGAAGTTCTACCAGCGCGCCACCCTCGCCGGCGCCCGCCGCCAGGAGCTCGCCGCCGACCTCGCCTCCGTCCGCATCGCGGGCCGCGACTCGGCCGCCTCCGCGCTGCGCGAGCTCAACGCCATCGGCCCCGCGCAGGACTTCTACATGGACTCCTACGCCACCCTCGGCGTCGGCGCGCAGCTGCTGCCCCGGCCCGGGCAGGTCTTCGGCGGCCTGCGCCACCTGCTCGACGCCCGCTCCGAGGAGCTGGACGACCTGCGCCGGGAGCTGTCGACCGAGCCCGCGTCCCCGTACGACTCGCACCCCGCGCTCGCCGAGCGCGTGGCCCGCATCGAGGCGCTGCCCGACGACGGCCGCGGCGGCCAGGCGGCCCGCCCGTCGCTGGAGCTGCTGTCCGACGCTGACGCGGCGATGGCCGCGCTGGAGCAGGCCGTGCTGAGCCCGCAGGCACTCGCGCTGAAGCGGGTGGACTGGGCGGACCTGGTCCAGGAGAGCATGACCCGGTACGTCGGCGAGGGCGCGGAGCAGATCCGCGAGGCCGTCGCCGCGGAGGGTGCGGGGCCGGACCTGGCCGCGCTGCTGGACGCGATCGACGCCGACCCGGCGGTGCGCTGGCGCATCGCGGAGCGCTTCCCGAAGTCCGAGGAGGCGGCCGCCGCGACCGGCCGCACGGCCCGCGAGTTCGCCCGCCCCGTGCTGCGGCGGGCGGTCAACCAGCTGGTCACCGCCGAGCTGACGGCCCGCGGCACCGCCCGCTGGCAGCTGTCCTGGGCCGACTCGGCGACGCTGCTCTACCCGGCCGACGGCTTCGAGGAGCAGCTCACCGCCGCCCTGGAGGCGGCCGTGGCGGACCAGCCCGACACCGAACCCCTGCGAAAGCTGGTGCTTGCCCCGTGATCGGTCTGATCATCTTCGGCGTCATGCTGATCGGCGCCGCGTACAAGGCCTTCGCCGCGCGCAAGGCGAAGAAGGCGGCGGGCACGCCCGCGCCCGCCGCGCAGTCGGCCGCCACGGCCGCGGCGAAGGCCGAGGAGAAGGCACGGCAGGCGGCCGCGGTCGTCGCGCTGGGCTTCGTGGCGGAGGAGGACCTCGACACCGAGAACGCCCGGCCCGTCCCGCCCGAGCGGACGGCCGCCGTCGCGGCGGTCACGGCCGGCGACTGGGAGGCCGGCGCGGCCTACCTGGAGGCGGCCGGCAAGGACTGGGAGGAGCGCTGGCAGCGCGTCCGGGCCCTGGCCGAGGCGGCCGCCGAGGACGACGCGTGGCTGCTGGCCTGGCGGTCGGCCCGGCCGTCCGACCCGTCAGCGGCGCTGGTCAACGCCGATGCGGGCGTCGCGGTCGCGTGGAACGTACGCGGCAGCCAGTCGGGCAGCCGCACCACCCAGGAGCAGTTCCGGGTCTTCCACGAGCTGCTGCTCAAGGCGCAGGAGTACGCGCACGAGGCCCAGCGGCTCGCGGACCCGGCCGACCCGGTCCCGTACATGGCGGAGCAGCCCATCGCCCAGGGCCTGGGCTACCCGCACGAGCAGTACCGGGAGCTGTGGGCGCAGATCGTGGCGCGCGACCCGAAGGTGCTGGTGGCGCACACCTCCGCCCTGCAGTACTGGTGCGAGAAGTGGCGTGGCTCGCACGAGCTGGCGCTCGCCTTCGCCCGGGAGTCCGCCGCCTCGGGCGAGCCGGGCGAGCTGCTGTCGCTCGTGCCGCTGACCGCGTACATCGAACAGGAGATGAAGGATCCGGGCCTCAAGCCGGAGACCTTCTTCAAGGAGCCGGACGTCGTCGCCGCGGTGGACGCGGCCCTCGCTGACCTGGCGGCGGCCGACCCGGCCGACTCGCGGACGGGCCGGCTGCGGCACGTGCTGGCGTGGCTGCTGTTCTGGCAGGACCGCGACGCGGAGGCGGTCGAGCAGTTCCGGCACATCGACGGGTACATCGGCGCCGTGCCCTGGTACTACTCGGGCTCGCCGAAGGGCAGGTACCTGCACGCGCGCAACTGGTCGGTGCGCGTGACGACGCCGGGCCTCTGAGCCGGGGGGCGGGTCGGGGAATCCCGGCCCGCCCTCTGCCGTTGTCAGGACTACCAAGGAGGGAAGCCATGTTCTCGTACCGCCGTACGCCCGAGCTCGTCACCCGCGAGGAGGCCCTGAAGGGCCGCGCCGAGCCTCTGTTCACCGTGCCCGAGCGCCACACCGTGCTCGGCAACCCGCTCGCCGGCCCGTATCCCGCGCACCTGGAGGTCGCGGACTTCGGGCTGGGCTGCTTCTGGGGCGCGGAGCGCAAGTTCTGGCAGACCCCCGGGGTGTGGACCACCCTGGCCGGATACCAGGGCGGCCACACCGAGAACCCGACGTACGAGGAGGTGTGCTCGGGCCTGACCGGCCACACCGAGGTCGTCCGCGTCGTCTTCGACCCGGTGCTCGTCTCCTACGACACCCTCCTGAAGCTGTTCTGGGAGTCCCACGACCCCACCCAGGGCTTCCGCCAGGGCAACGACGTCGGCACCCAGTACCGCTCGGCGCTCTACACCCACTCCCCCGCCCACCAGGCGGCGGCCGAGGCCTCCCGGGACGCGTACCAGCGGGTCCTCACCTCCTCGGGCCACGGCCGGATCACCACGGCGGTCCTCCCGGCGTCGGAGCGCCCGTTCTGGCCGGCGGAGGCCTACCACCAGCAGTACCTCGACAAGAACCCGGGCGGCTACTGCGGCGTCGGCGGCACCGGCGTCTCCTGCCCGATCGGCGTGGCCCCGGCCCCGTCGACGGATGCCTGAGGACCCGCACACCTCGCGGTACCGGCTGCTGCGGGGCCCGTGGGGCATCTGGATCGAGCTCACGGCCTCCGCGGCGGTGACCGCCGAGCCGCCGGCGCGCGGCGAACGGGTCTCGGACGGGGCGTGGCTCGACACCACCCCCGTCCGCACCCACCCGCCCACGGACCGCCGGGGCCTGCGGCTGTCCGCCGAGGAGGCCGACTGGCTGCGCCACGGCGCGTCCCTGGCCGCACCGGCCCTCGCTTCCCGGGCCGCGGGCGCGCACACCCTCGTCACGGTCCACCGCGTCCTGTTCCCCGAGGCGGACTTCCAGCCGGAGGGCTTGGCCGCGGCGCTGCTCCAGTGGGCGCGGGAAGCGCTCGGACTGCCTCCACACCCGGTCGAGGCGACATTCGACCGGGCCGCGAACCGCTACGCGTACGACTGGGGTCCGCACGCTGCCCGTCCGCCCGCATCGTCATGGAGCTCATCGACGGGCGGCCGCTGAAGGACGTGCGCGCGCAGAGCGGGCCCCTGCCCGGCGGCCAAGGCGCTCGACGTCATCGCGCAGGCACTCAGATCGTCGAGGTGTCGATGACGAAGCGGTAGCGGACGTCGCCCGCCTGCACCCGCTCGTACGCCTCGTTGATCTGCTCGGCTGCGATCACCTCGATCTCGGAGCCCAGTCCGTGCTCCGCGCAGAAGTCGAGCATCTCCTGGGTCTCGGCTATCCCGCCGATCATCGAGCCGGCCAGCGTCTTGCGGCCGCCGATGACGGAGAACAGGTTCAGCGAGACCGGCTCCTCCGGGGCGCCGACGTTCACCAGCGCGCCGTCCACCTTCAGCAGCCCGAGGTAGGCGTCGAAGCCGAGGGGCGCGGAGACGGTGGAGACGATCAGGTCGAAGCGGCCGGCCAGCTCGTCGAAGGTGGCCTCGTCGCTCGTGGCGTGGAAGTGGTCGGCGCCGAGCTTCAGCCCGTCCTCCCGCTTGCGCAGGGTCTGCGACAGTACGGTCACCTCCGCGCCCAGGGCGTGCGCGATCTTGACGCCCATGTGGCCGAGGCCGCCGAGGCCGACGATCGCGACCTGCTTGCCGGGGCCGGCCCCCCAGTGCTTGAGCGGGGAGTACAGGGTGATGCCGGCGCACAGCAGCGGGGCGGCGACGTCGAGGGCGAGGCCGTCGGGGATCCGGACGGTGTAGTTCTCGTCGACGACTATGTGGGTGGAGTAGCCGCCGTAGGTGGGCTCGCCGTTCTTGTCGAGGGCGTTGTACGTCCCGGTCATGCCCTTGGAGCAGTACTGCTCCTGGCCGCGCAGGCAGTACTCGCACTCCCGGCAGGAGTCGACGAAACAGCCCACGCCGACCCGGTCGCCGACCGCGAACCGGGTGACGCCCGGGCCGACCTCGGTGACGACACCGGCGATCTCGTGGCCCGGGACCATGGGGTAGATGCCCTCGCCCCAGCCGTCGGTGGCCTGGTGGATGTCCGAGTGGCAGATGCCCGCGTACTTGATGGCGATGAGCACGTCGTGCTCACGGACCGGGCGGCGCGGGACGGTGGTGCGCTCCAGCGGGGCCTTGGGGGCGGGGGCGGCGAATGCGGCGGCCTGGGTGACTGACATGAGAGGTGCTCCTCGAAGCGCGACGCTGCGGTGATGGTCTTGCGTGCGGTGTGTGCGGTGTGCGGTGCTTGCGGTTCCTTGCGGTGCGTTCAAGCCTGCCGCACCCGGTGGCAGGCACCCAGCCACCAGTCCTGCCCTGTCGCGCCTATGACTGACGGACCTACCCCTGGCAGGGTCAGGCACAGCCCTCCGGCCGCCGCCCCGCCCGGCGATACTGGGGGCATGGACCAGCCTGACCAGCGAACCGAGCTCGGCGAGTTCCTCCGCTCCCGGCGCGCGCGGCTGCGCCCCGAGGACGTCGGCCTGCCCGACCACGGGCGCCACCGGCGGGTCCCCGGCCTGCGCCGCGAGGAGCTGGCGCTGCTCGCCGGGGTGTCGGTCGCGTACTACACGCGGCTGGAGCAGGGCAGCGGGCACAACGTGTCGGCGGAGATCCTCGACGCCATCGCGCGGGCGCTGCGCCTGGGCGACACCGAGACCGAGCACCTGAACCACCTGGCGCAGCCCAGGCCCCGCAAGCGGCGCGCGGCCCCGCGCCCGCAGCAGGTCCGGCCGGGGGTGCGGACGCTGCTGGACGCCATGGAGGACGTGCCGGCGTACCTCGTGGGGCGGCGACAGGACGTCATCGGGTGGAACCGGCTGGCCGCGGCGGTCTTCGGCGACTTCGGCGCGCTGGCGCCCAAGGAGCGCAACCTCGTGCGGCTGACGTTTTTGGACCCGGCGACGGTGGAGCTGTTCACGGACTGGGAGTGCCGGGCCTGCGAGGTGGTGAGCAACCTGCGCGTGTACGCGGGCACGCACCCGGACGACGAGCAGCTGTCGGCGCTGGTCGGCGAGCTGTCGGTGAAGAACGAGGAGTTCCGCCGGCTGTGGGCCGCGCACACCGTGGGCGACAACAAGACCCACGGCGTGAAGCGGCTGCGGCACCCGCTGGTGGGCGAGCTGGACCTGTCCTTCGAGACGCTGGCCCTCCCGGACGACTCGGCGCAGTTCCTGGTCACCTACCACCCGGCGCCGGACTCGCCCTCGGCGGACGCGCTGCGGCTGCTGTCGTCGTGGTCTGCCCCCTCGGCCACGGCGGCCCCCTCGGCCCAGGTCCCGTCCGAGGACCGGCCCGCTACGGCTTGAGCTGGACCGAGCGCCAGCGCGAACGCGTCGAGGAACGCGGTGTGGCTGTTGGCCTCGTCCGTGAACAGGAGCAGGGCCGCCACGCCCGCGCCCCCTCGGCGGTCCAGAGCGCGGCTCGGCCGCGCGCCGGCGGCACCCGCAGCCGCCCGGCGCCCCCCGTCCGCTCAGGGGTTTTCCGTGACGGTCACCTTGCCGCGCCGGATGGTCGCCACCCGCGGGGCCCGCTTGGCCAGCGCGCTGTCGTGCGTGACCATCACGAAGGTCAGCCCGTGCTCCTTCCACAGCCCTTCCAGCAGGTCCATGACCTCGTCGCGCATGGCTTCGTCGAGGTTGCCGGTCGGCTCGTCGGCCAGCAGCACCTTCGGCCGCTTCACCAGGGCCCGCGCGATGGCGACGCGCTGCTGCTGCCCGCCGGACATCTCCCCGGGCACGTGGCCCATCCGCTCGCCCAGGCCCACCGACTCCAGGGCCTCGGCGGCCCGTTCGCGCCGCTCGCGCGCCTTGAGGCCGAGCGGGACCAGGGCCGTCTCGACGTTCTCCTGCGCGGTCAGGGTCGGGATCAGGTTGAAGGACTGGAACACGAAGCCGATGTTCTCCGCCCGGACCCGGGTGAGCCGCGCCTCCGACACCGTGGCCAGGTCCAGGCCGTCGAGCACGACCTGCCCCGCCGTCGGCCGGTCGAGCGCGCCGAGCATCTGGAGCAGGGTGGACTTGCCGCCGCCCGTGGGGCCCTGGATGACGAGCCGGCCGCCGTCCTCGATGGTCAGGTCCACCCCGGCCAGCGCGTCGATGGTTTCCTTGCCGCGCCGGTAGCGCTTGGTCACACCGCTGAGTTGGTACATCTCGTTCGTTCCTCGCTTGCTGGTGAAGTCGTGTGGGGGGGCCGGACCGGCTATTCGACGCGGCGCAGCGCGTCCGCCGGCCGCAGCCGGGACGCGCGCCAGCCGCCGAAGCCGCCCGCGATCAGGCCGCCCGCCACCGCGAGGGCGACGGCCAGGCCGATGGTGGCGAGGGACACGGGTGCGGTGAGCGCGACGTCGAGGGCCTTGCCCGCGGCCTGACGGGCGGGTCCGCCGAAACCGCCGGCCGCCGTCCGGCCGCCGCCACCGCCGCTGCGGCCGTCTCCGCCGCTCGCGAGCTGCGCCGTGAGCGTGGGGCTGACCGCGGTGATCGCGTACGCGGCCCCGAGCCCGAGCCCGATGCCCAGGACGCCGCCGAGCAGGCCGTTGACCAGGGCCTCGCCTGCGACCTGGCGGGTGACGCGGCCGCTCTTCCAGCCGAGCGCCTTGAGGGTGCCGAACTCGCGGACGCGCCGCGAGACGGCCGAGGAGGTGAGCAGTCCCGCGACGAGGAACGCGGCCAGCAGGACGGCGTACGAGAGCCACGTGCCGACCGTGGAGGCGAGCGAGGCGGCGGTGGAGAGCGAGCCGGAGACCGTGTCGGCGAGGTCCGCCGAGGTGGTGACGGTGGTGTCCGGAACGTTGTTCTGGATGGCCGCCTTGACGGAGGCGAGGCCCTGGGAGTCCTTGGCCTGCACGTAGACCGTGGTGACCTTGTCCGGGGTCTCGGCGAGCGTCTGGGCCTGCTTGAGCGGGAGGTACACGTTCGCCGCGGCGTCCCCGCTGTCGGCGGTGGCGATGCCGATGACCTTGAATTTGGCGTTCTTGACGGTCACTTCGGAGTCGACGGCCAGCTTGTTCTGCTTGGCGTACGCGCTGTCGACGACGGCGACGGCCGCCTCGGTCTCGCCCACCTGGAAGCCGCGACCCGAGGTGATCTTGGAGGTGGTGAGGGGGCCGAGGGCCGGCTGCGTGACGTCCGTGCCGTACACGGTGAAGGAGTTGACGTCGAAGTCGGCGCCGCCGCCCTGGACCGTGCCGCTCGACCCGCCCGCGCCGCCGGCTCCGCCCCCGCCGCCGGCGGTCGCGCCGGGCTTGGCCGCGGTGGCGCCGCCCTCGGCGCGCTTGAACTCGCCCCGCCTGAACTGGCCGTTGACCTTCATGACCTGGAGGCTGAGTCCGCCGACGGCCTTCGCGACGCCGTTCTGCCCGGACACCTTCCCGACGGTGGCGGCGTCGAGGGTCTGGAAGCCCTGCGGCATCACGATGTCGCGGCTCTGCGAGGCGTCCGCGTTCGCATCGCCCTCGCCCTTCGCGTCGAACCGGAAGCGCGGGCGGGCCGCGGCGCCGCCCTCGCCGGGCGGGGTCTGGGCCTTGGTGACGGTCATGTCCGTGCCCAGCCCGTACAGCGACTGGAGGACCTTGCCCTGGGCCTGCGTCATGCCCGCGGAGACGGAGGTGACGACGATGACGAGGGCGATGCCCAGGGCGAGCCCGGAGGCGACGACGAGCGCCGCCTTCCTGCGGCGGCGCAACTCGCGCCGGAGGTAGGTGAAGAACATGCGGCCGAAACTAGGCAGCGGCCCTGATCGCCGGGTAAGGCGCGGGTAAGAGTCACATGAGAAGACGCAATGAAAAGACGGACGGCGGGGATGCGCGGTGTGGGGTG